>NZ_SCMW01000079.1:0-11161 GCF_005502845.1 Brevibacterium sp. 2SA
GCGGGGACCGGAGGGGTTCTTCAGCGCCCGCTTGACGGCGGCGAAGAGCGCCTGCGCCGAGGCGATCGCCCCGCCGGGCACCGGGTTGCCCTTCTTAAGGATCGGCACCGCGATGAGCACAAGGATGATTGCGAGCACCGCGAGGATGCCGAAGATCATGAGGAAGCTTCCCCACCACGGCCATCCGAGTCCCTCACGGAACGCCGCAGCTCCGGCGAAGATCACCATGAACGATGACAGGAACAGGAAGAACAGGGCGACGATGGCCAGGGCCGAACCGATGCCCAGATTCTTCGCACCGGCAGTGGCCTCGGCCTTCGCCAGGGCGAGCTCCTCCTCGGCGATCGCCTTGGAATCGTCGCCGATGTCCTTGATCAGTTCGCTGATCGACCTCTCGGCCATGAGTGCTCCTAACGACGTGAACGGTGTGACAATCTTCCTTAAGAGTAGTCTCAACGTTCGTGCTCGCCAAAGACGCTGCGGACTGAATTCGGCTCGCGCCGAACGCGCCGTCGGGTCAGGACTTCCCCACCGTTTCCTCGATGAGCTTCATCACCGAGGAATCGGCGAGGGTCGTGGCGTCCCCGACCTCACGGTTCTCGGCGACATCCTTGAGCAGGCGCCGCATGATCTTGCCCGACCGGGTCTTCGGCAGCTCGGAGACGATGTGCACCTGCTTGGGCTTGGCGATCGGTCCGATCTCCTTGCCGACGAACTGACGCAGCTCCTCGGCGGTCTCCGGGCTGTCCTCGACTCCGCCGACAGTGATGACGAACGCGATGACGGCCTGCCCGGTCGTGTCGTCGGCGGCACCGACGACCGCCGCCTCGGCGACGGAGGGATGGGCGACGAGCGCGGACTCGATCTCCGCGGTCGAGAGCCGATGACCGGAGACGTTCATGACGTCATCGACGCGGCCGAGGAACCAGATGTCCCCGTCTTCGTCGCGGCGCGCCCCGTCACCGGCGAAGTACGTGTCGGGGAACCGCGACCAGTAGGTCTCCTTGAAGCGCTCGGGGTCCTTCCAGATGCCGCGCAGCATCGACGGCCACGGCTGACGGATGACGAGGAGGCCGCCTTCGGGTCCGGCCGGGTTCTCGCCGGTGTCGTCGACGACGTCGACGGCGATGCCGGGGATCGGACGCTCAGCCGAGCCCGGTTTCGTCGCGAGCACGCCGGGCAGGGGGGCGATCATGTGGGCGCCGGTCTCCGTCTGCCACCACGTGTCGACGATCGGGCAGCGGCCCCCGCCGATCACCCGGTTGTACCAGCGCCAGGCCTCGGGGTTGATCGGCTCACCGACGCTGCCGAGCAGGCGCAGGCTCGACAGGTCGTACTTCGCGGGGATGTCCTCGCCCCACTTCATGAACGTGCGGATCGCCGTCGGTGCGGCGTAGAGGGTCGTCACCTTGTTCTTCTCGACGATCTCCCACCAGCGACCCTGATCAGGGGTGTCGGGGGTGCCTTCGTAGATGACCTGGGTCATGCCCATGGCCAGCGGGCCGTACGCGACGTAGGAGTGTCCGGTGATCCACCCGACATCGGCGGTGCACCAGAAGACATCGGTCTCCGGCTTCGCATCGAAGACGGACTTCATCGTGTAGAGCACCTGGGTGAGGTATCCGCCCGAGGTGTGGAGGATGCCCTTGGGCTTGCCCGTCGTGCCCGAGGTGTAGAGGATGAACAGCGGGTTCTCCGCGTCGAAGAACTCCGCCTCGTGCTCGGGGCTCGCCTTCTCCACGGTGTCGTGCCACCACAGGTCGCGGCCCTCGGTGAAGTCGACGTCCTGGCCGGTGCGGCGGACGACGAGCACGGATTCGACCGGGGTGTCGCCCGTCGAGAGGGCCTCGTCGACGGCGGGTTTGAGGCTCGTCTCCTTCCCTCGACGGTAGCTGCCGTCGGCGGTGATGACGACGCGCGCCTCGGCGTCGATGATCCGCGAGCGCAGCGCATCGGCGGAGAAGCCGCCGAAGACGACGGAGTGAGCGGCGCCGAGGCGGGCCGACGCGAGCATCGCGATGACCGCCTCGGGGATCATCGGCAGGTAGATCGCCACGCGGTCGCCGGCCTTGACGCCGAGCTCGGTGAGCGTGTTTGCCGCCTTCGACACCTCGGCGAGGAGCTCGGCGTACGTGTACTCACGGGAATCGCCGGGCTCGCCTTCGAACTTGATGGCGACGCGATCGCCGTTGCCGGCGAGCACATGACGGTCGAGCGCGTTGTAGGCGACGTTGAGCTTGCCGTCGGCGAACCACTTCGCGAAGGGCGGATTCGACCAGTCGAGCACCTCGGTGAAGTCCTGCTGCCAGTCGACGAGGTCACGCGACTGCTCCGCCCAGAACGCTTCGAAGTCCTCGGAACCGCGCTCATAGGCGTCTGCCTTGACGTTGGCTGCGGCCGCGAACTCCTCGGGCGGGGCGAAGGTTTCGGTCGCCTCGGTGCTGTCGGTCATGATTCCCTCCGGCTTCTTTGATGGAACGAAGATTCTCTCTGCACTGTATACCCGGCTCAGGTGGCGCGGTCACCGCCGTTCAGGCGCTGAACAGCGTCAGTCGGGGGTAGTCATCGGCACCCTGCTGTGCTAGGACTCACCGGGTTCGCCCGGTCGCCGATGGGCGGACAAGGGGACTGTCGGTGTCGAATGACTGCACATGAGGGCCGAGGTCTGCAAGGATGGCCCTAGGTCTGCGGTGATGAACGCTGCAGACATGACATTGTTCCCCGATCGACTGGAGCCCGCGATGAGTTCGCCGCAATACCCCAACGGCCAGGGAGTGCCGCCGTGGCATGACCAGAACGCGCCGAATGCAGGGCCGAACAATCAGCCGCCTGCGGGACAGGCGGGAGCCTACGGCGGTCAGCAGTTCGGCGGTCAGTCCGCGGGCGCCGGACAGTACGGCGCGGGCCCCGGACAGTACGGGTCCGGGCAGGGCGGTCAGCCCGGCCAGCCGGGCCAGTACGATTCGAGCCACGGACAGTACGGTCCCGGCCAGTACGGTGCGGACCAACAGGGCGGCCAGTCGGGCCAGTACGGTCCCGGCCAGCCCGGAACTGCCCAGCCCGGATCGGGTCAGCCCGGATCTGCCCAGTACGGTTCGGGCCAGTACGGTTCCGGTCCGTCGGCGTACGGGCCGCCCGCCGGCGGCCAGCCCGGTGCTCAGCCGGGGCAGTACGGATCGGGTCCCTCCCAGTACGGGTCTGGTCCTGCGCAATACGGTTCCGGTCCCACCCAGTACGGCTCGGGGCCAGGGCAGTACGGCTCCGGACCGTCGCAGTACGGCTCGGGTCCGGCCCAGTTCGGGCAGGGAGCGCCCGGGCAGCAGCGACCACGGCGCTCAGGTCCCGGCCTCATCGGCCCGCTGACGCTGCGTGATCTCTTCCTGCTCTTCGCGGGACTGCTCGCTCTCATCGTTCTCTTCGTCCCGTTCAAGAGGTTCGAGTTCATCCCGCTGCCGCTGTGGTCGTGGAACATCGATGCGATGGGCACTCTCGTCTTCAATGTGCTCGCGATCCTCCTCATCGTCGCGGCGGTGCTCGTCAACAAGCTCGGCAACGGCGGCATGCGGGTCGGGTCGCTCGGCCTCGACCAGTTCATCTCCGTGCTCGCCGCCGTCGCGTTCACGTACGCCTTCGTCGATCTCGTCACCTCGGTGCCGTACTGGCACGTCGGTGCCTACCTCGCGTTCTTCGCCGCCCTCGTGGCGTTCTTCGCCGGGGTCTTCACGATGCTTCCGTTCTTCGGCAAGGAGTTCGACTCCCGCGAGAACGTCCAGGCGCACCCCAAGGCGCGCCCGGTGGGCAAGCGGGCCCAGCACCCGGCTCCCCAGGCCAATGTGCCCGGCGCTCAGGCTGGCGCACCCGGCTGGGGCTCACAGGGCCAGGCGGGACCGCAGGGCCAGTTCGGTGCGCAGGATCAGTTCGGTGGACAGGGCCAGGATCGGGCCGGCGGCCAGTCGGGTCAGTTCGACAGCCAGTCGGCGCCGGGCTCATTCGGCGCCCAAGGCCAGCAGCAGTTCACCGCGGATCCCGCGGCACAGGGACAGGGGGACGGTGCCTCCGGACAGCCGGGATATTCCGGCCAGCCCACAGGCGATGAGCAGGGACACGCAGGGCGTCACTCCTACCCGTCGTCGGACTACAGCGGTTCCACGGGTCGGTCGGATTCGTCCTTCGCCCCGCCGGCTGCCGGCTCCGAGGAGCAGTCGGTGCAGAGCACCGGGTCGGGACAGACCTACCTCGGCGCTCAGCATCCGCGTGACCCCCAGCATTCGCAGAGCGAGCCGACCCAGACCTTCGGGTTTGGCGCGCAGCGCGAGGAGGAGTCGTGGGAATCGGAGACCGTCGTCTCGGACGAACCTCTCGTCGGCGATGATCCGACCGGTGCCGGGGTCGCCGGAACCGATGGTGGCCAGGATGACCGCCGTGATTCCGGCCTGGGTGACCGCCGTCGCTCTGACAATGCCGGTGTCGCCGCAGGTGCGGCCGTCGCAGCCGGGGCTGCCGGTGCGGCCGTCGGAACCGCCTCGGCGAATTCCGGCGACGCTTCGACCCGAGACCGCGCCGGTGCAGACAGTGCCTCAGCCGACCGGGCTGCGTCAGGAGCCGGAACCTCTGACGGTGTTGCCTCCGGCGGCGCTGCCCCGGATCGGTCCGCTGAGCGCGGACCCGATGACACCGTCGCGATCAGCAAGGCCGTGACGAACGACGACTCGGCGGATGCCGGCTCGGAGCGGATCACCTCGGTGTCCGAACGTCGCCGCGGACGCCACGCCGCACCCGATGCGGACTCGGCCACGACCGCCTCGGCGACAGGAGAGTCGGCCACGACCGCCACCGAGGCGGCAGGCGATTCCGCCGGAGCCGGGCAGACGGATGCGGAGAGGTCGGCGACGGCCACGAGCTACGAATCCGCAGGGGACCGGACCTCCGCTGATTCCGAGACGACCGCAGCGGCCCGGTACGCCGACGGCAACACGGTGGCCTCATCGACGGCGACCGGCGACGACGAACCGGGTCCCGGACCGATGGGGATCTTCGTCGGTGGCCCCGGCGGTGTGACCGAGGAGAGCACCGAGACGACCGTCGTCGACGAGACGGCGACCCCGGACGGCGAGGAGACGAACATCCGCACGACGGAGGCGACCGTCGTCACCGCTGACGGACAGATCGATGAGGCGCCCGGCGCCGACCCGACCGGGACCGATGTCGCCGACGACCGCCGGTCGCCGGACTCCTCGAGTTCCTCGACGGGTGCTGCCGGTGCGACGACCGCAGCTGCGGGCGGCTCCGCGGCTGCAGGGGCGGCAACTTCCGGCTCGTCCGCTGGTTCAGACGCCGATGCCTCCCGGGATGATGACGCGACTGCGCGATTCGACGCGGCCGCCGTCCGGGACGGCGCCGCATCCGGTGGCGACCGCACGGACACCGCGCGCACCGACACTGCGCGCACCGACACTGCCCGCGCGGATGCCGGGGCGGACACTGCCCGCACGGACACCACCCGCTCGGCCGCCCCGAGCGACCGCGACGGTGCCGCCGACAGCGAGCGGACCACTCCGCCCGACTCGGACGAACCGACGCAGTACGTCCCGATGGCGAACTACCGGGAGGACTCCGACAGGGACTCCCACACCGGTGCGTCTGCGGCCGACCCGGGTTCGTCGTCTGCTGACTCGGTGTCGACCGATGCGGCTGCCGCGGGCGACCGCAGCGGCGGGGACGAGGGCGAGCGGGGAGTCATCCAGGCTTTCTGGTTCGCCGTGCCCGAGCCGCGGGAGGCCGTCGACGAGAAGACCGGTCTGCCGGTCTTCACGATCTACCCCGGCGAATGGTTCCTCGCGCTCGAGGACCGCGGAACGACGTTCACCGTCCGCGATTCCGACGGCAAGGAGGGCCTGCTGCGCAACATCGAGGGCATCCAGCGCGGCTGACTCGTGTGCTGGGCCTGTGGACAGGCCCAGCACACAGCGCGGGTCAATCCCGCCCGGGCTGTCCACGTTCAGCGCCGTCACCAGCGGTGATGCGCGCAATGTCGCCGAAGGGGCGGCTCCTGTGACTCAGATGCACAGGGGCCGCCCCTTCTCCGCTCTGTCCACAGGCCCACGCCCGACCCTGGCGGGGAGAGGACCGCCGGGGGCAGGCTGAGCGCATGCAGATCGCCCTCATCACCGACCTCGGCGCCATCACCGAGGAGTGCGCCCGGGTTGCCGAGAGCATCGGCATCGAGCTCACGGTGTTGCCACCGGACTCCGGCGGCTGGCAGGGCGCGGCGCTCATCCTCCTCGGCGAGGACGTCCGCGAGGTCCCCATGACCGACCGGGCTGACCGCATCCTCGTCGTCCTCGACGGAGACGAACCCGCATCGGCCTGGCGACGGGCCGCGACCCTCGGTGTCGAACAGCTCGCGATGCTGCCCTCGGCCGCGGAATGGCTGAGCCAGCGGATCATCGCCGCCGTCGAACCCCCGGTCACTCCCGGGGTGACCGTCGGCATCGTCGCCGGCTGCGGGGGAGCGGGCGCCTCGGTGCTCGCCAGTGCCCTGGCCAGACGCGCCGCGAAGGAGGTCTCGACGGTCCTCGTCGACGCCGATCCGCTCGGCGGCGGACTCGACCTCGTCCTCGGCGCCGAACAGGTGCCCGGCCCCCGCTGGGCCGACCTCAGTGCCTCTCGCGGCCAATTGCGGCCCTCGGCGCTGCGTCACGCCCTGCCCGTCCACGACGGACTCGCGATCCTCTCCTGGGGACGCGATGACACCCTCGATCTCGCCCCGGAGGTGTTCGACGACGTCCTCGCCGCCGCCGGTCAGGCCTTCGACCTCGTCATCGTCGACCTGCCCCGCCACGCTCCTCCGCAGTGGACGCGGCGCTGCCACCACGTCCTCCTCGTCGCCCCCGCCCGGGTTCGCTCCGCCGTCGCCGCCTCACAGGTGGCCAAACGTCTCTCCCATTCCCACCCCGATGTGCGCCTCGTCGTTCGGGAGACCGGAGCCGGCGGCCTCGACTCCGACCTCCTCGCCGACTCGATCGGACTCGGTCTCGCCGGCAGCATCCGCGACGATCGCGGACTCTCGGCCGCCGTCGACCGCGGTGAGGGCATCCCCGGCGGGGCGCGCCTGGGCCGCCTCGTCGATCGGCTCCTCGGGGAGTGGGTCGGATGAGCGAATGGCTCGACGCCTCCCTCGTCGCCGAGGTCCGCAAGACCCTGCTCGACAACCCCGGACCGGTGACGACCGCCGCTGTTGCCGAGGCGGTCCAGCGCACCGGCCGGGTGCTCGGTTCGGCCGCGCTCCTCGACCTCGTCACCCGCCTCTCCGCGCAGCTGTCCGGCGCCGGCCCGCTCCAGGCCGTGCTCGAAGTGCCCGGCACCACCGACGTCTTCGTCAACGGGCCGCGTGAGATCTTCGCCGACACCGGTTCCGGGCCGACCAGCCTCGACCTCTCCCTCGGCTCCGAGGACGACGTGCGCTCGCTCGCGGTGCGCCTGGCCGCGCTCGGCGGTCGCCGCCTCGACGATTCGAGCCCGTTCGTCGATGTCCGCCTGCCCGACGGGGTGCGGATGAACGCGATCGTCCCCCCGATCTCCGGGGACCACACGACGATCTCCTTCCGCGTGCCCCGGCGAGACGGGTTCACCGTCGATGACCTCCTCGGTGACGGCTTCATCCCGGCCGCCGTGCACGATCTGCTCGCCGAGGCGGTGCGCTCGCGGGCGAACATCCTCATCTCCGGGGGCACCGGCACCGGCAAGACGGTCCTCCTCGGCGCGCTCCTCGGACTCGTCGACCCCGCCCACCGGATCGTCGTCGTCGAGGATTCCCGCGAGCTCATCATCGGCCACGGCCATGTCGTCCAGCTCTCGGCCAGGCAGGCCAACGTCGAGGGCGGGGGCGAGGTCACGCTCACCGATCTCGTCCGCAACGCCCTGCGGATGCGCCCGGATCGCCTCGTCGTCGGGGAGTGCCGCGGCCCGGAGGTCAGGGATATGCTCACCGCGCTCAACACCGGGCACGAAGGCGGGTGCGCGACGATCCACGCGAACACCGCCGAGGCGGTCCCCAGTCGCCTGGCGGCGCTCGGGGCGCTCGCGGGGATGAGCCCGCAGGCCGTCCATGCGCAGTTCGCGACCGCGATCGACCTCGTCGTCCACCTCCGCCGGGTCGGCTCCGACCGCGGGCTCACCGAGCTGGCGATCCCGACCGGGCCGGAGGGGGAGACGATGACGATGGAACCGGTGTGGGGCCGGCCCTCCCCGCGGGCGGCGGGGGAGTTCAACCGGCGTGCGCTCGCCCGCTTCGAAGCCGTCCTCGAGACGCGGTCGGCATGATCGTCCTCACCGTCGCCGTGCTCATCGCCGCCGGAATCGTGCTCGCGGCCCTACCCGATCCGCGAGCGCGCTTGGCCCAGCTCCTCGCGTCGGACTCGCGCCGAGGCGGCTCCCCGGGTCCGCGAACGCGGGCCCGGCGCGGGCGTGAGGAGGCCGAGGCCGACCAGCTGTGGGCGATCGGGGCGGTGGAGAACTGCGCGCATCTGCTCAAGGTGGGGATGACCCCGCAGGCGGTGATGGCGACACTGGCGGGGCAGGACGATCGCCTCCGTCCGATCTCCCGGGCGATTGCGCTCGGTGAGGAACCCGGGCGGGCGATCGCCGCCCGCGGTCAGGATCTGCCGGCCGCGGCCGCCGAGGTGCTCACCGGGATGGCGGCGGTGTGGACGGTCTCGGAGCGGTCGGGAGCGCCTGCGGCCGACATGATCCTCCGCTACGCCGCAGCCCAGCGGGATGCCCTCGATGCGAGCCGGGAGCGGCGGATTGCGATGGCCGGACCCCGTGCGACCGTTCGGGTTCTCAGCTGGCTTCCCCTCATCGGCATGGGTCTCGGACTGCTCATCGGCGTCCGCCCGCTCACTCTCCTCACCGGTCTGCCGGGGCAGCTGAGCATCGGCGGCGGCATCGTCCTCTACGCGCTGGGCCGGTGGTGGATGATGCGGATGATGACGCGGGCGGAGCGCTGAGGGACGATGGCTGCGATCCTCATCGGCCTCCTCGTCGCCGCGGCCGTGCTGCTGTGGACCGCCCGCCCCGCGGGACGGCTCGAGATGCTGCTCAGCGGCGGTGTCCGGGCTGGGCACGGGTCCGGCTCCGGACCTGGGGCGACCGGTCCGACGGGTGGTGGGGCCGCCTCGGCGAGGGACAGGGACGCGGCCACCGCCTCGGCGCGGGAGGGGACCGCGGTCGCCGACGAACAGCTCGCATTCGACCTCGACCTCGTCGCGATCTGCCTCACCGCCGGACTGCCGATCCCCGTGGCGCTCACCCTCACCGCCGAGGCGACAGGCGATCGGTCGGGGCTGCTGCGGATCGCGCGGGCGAAGACGATCGGCGGTGACGATCTGTCCGAGGACGACCGGCTGCGACCGGTCCTCGACGTCTTCGTCTTCTCCGAGCGCACCGGGGTCGGACCGGCCCCGCTCATCGAAGCCGTCGCCGGGGAGCTGCGGGACTCCTCTCGGCGCAGGCGGCAGGAAGCGGCCGCCGCACTCGGGGTGCGCCTCGTCGTGCCGCTCGGGGTGTGCATCCTGCCGGCGTTCCTGCTCCTCTCCGTCGTGCCCGTCGTCATCTCCCTGCTCACGGATCTCACCTCGGTGTTCTTCTGATGCCGTGGCCCGGCACCGCGGCGAGGCGCGCGGCAGATCCGCTGCCTTGGGTGGGAGGCACGGCTGCCTTGGGTGGGGGCACCGCTCGTTCCGGTGCGAGACACCCGAGTGCGGCGCCCCGATGCCGGGACGCCGCACGCGAGGGCTCGTCACATGGTGCCGACCTCAGCGCTTGATGCCGTGGCGGTCCATCGTCACCGGTCGGGAGACCTGCGTGAGCGTCGGTCCCGACTTCGGCGCGACGATGAGCGAGAGGATCGTGATGAGCGCGACGACGATCCACAGGAAGCCCAGCGGCAGGACGCTGCCGGCGAAGGCGACGGCCAGGGCCGCGGCGACGGTCGGAGCGAGCCCGCCGAGGGTCGAGGCGATGTTGTAGACCAGCGCGGTGCCCGTGAAGCGCACCGCCGTCGGCAGGCGCCGGGCGATGAATGCGGCGAACGGGCCGTAGAGGGCACCCTGGATGATGACGTTGCCGAGGAGGATCGCGAGGACGAAGCCCCACACCGTGCCGTTGCTGAGCATGAGGAGGATGGGGATCGCGAGGACACCGCCGGCCACGGCGCCCATCATCAGCACCTTCGTCGTGCCGATGCGGTCGCTGAGGCGGGCGAAGAGGACCGTGGTGATCATCAGCCCGAGAGCACCGCCGGCCTTGAGGTAGAGCGATTCGGAGACCTCGACGCCGTTCTGGGTGGCCAGGGCCAGGCCGTAGACGGTGACGATCTGCTGGGTGAAGACCATCGAGGTGTAGACGCCGACACCGATGAGGATCGTCTTCATGTGCTTGCTGAAGACGTCGAGGATCGGCAGGCGCTTCTCCTTCTTCTCCTCCTCGAGCTGCTCGAACAGCGGCGATTCGGTGACTTTGAGGCGGATGATGAACGCGGCGACGACGAGGATCGCGCTGAGGAGGAACGGCACGCGCCATCCCCAGACGAGGAAGTCGTCGCCGGAGAGCACCGCGGTCGTCGCGACGACGAGGGCGGCGAGCACGGTGCCCGCGGGACCGCCGGAGACGGCGATCGCACCGGCGAAGGCACGACTCTTCTCCGGGGCGTGCTCGACGGCCATGAGGGCGGCTCCGGTCATCTCACCGCCGACGGCGATGCCCTGGAGGACGCGGAGGAAGACGAGAGCGAAGACACCGAAGTAGTTGCCGTCCTGGGTCGTCGGCAGCAGACCGATGCCCACCGAGGCGACGCCGATGAGGGCAAGGGTGAAGACGAGGATCGGCTTGCGTCCGATCTTGTCGCCGAAGTGACCGAGGATGATTCCGCCGAGCGGTCGGATGAGGTAGCCGACGGCCAGCGTGGAGAACGACGCGAGCAGCGCTCCCTGGGGTCCGAGGCCGGAGAAGAAGAGCGGCCCGAACACGAGGCTGGCCGCCGTCGCGTAGAGCATGAAGTCGTAGTACTCGAGCAGCGTGCCCATGAAACCGGAGGCGAGCACGGTGCGCACTTCCTTCGGGTCGGGAGCGCGGGTGGGCGGATTTTCGGGCAGGGGTGCAG
>NZ_SCMW01000007.1:0-109344 GCF_005502845.1 Brevibacterium sp. 2SA
ACCCATCCCTGAGAGTCGATTCCCCGATCCCCGGCTCTCGATCAAGCGGCAGCGCGGATAGCGGCGCGTGCACCGCCCGCTATCCGCGCTCCCGCTTGATCGAGCCGTGCGGGCCGCCCCTCGGTGCCTCTCCACAGCCGTGGCCTGCCCCGCCAAGCATCCCTGACAATGCGGCTGATATCCCCGCTGCCCCGCCTGCTCGTCGGGTGAGGAAACAGCTCCCGGACCCCGACTAGCATGGGGACCATGGGCAAACAGATCGTCATCATCGGTGCCGGCCTCGCCGGAACCACCGCTGCCAGGGAGCTGAGCCAGCGCGGCCAGCCCGTCACCCTCATCGATCCGGAGGCCGGGGACACGTACGAGCGTCCGCCCCTGTCCAAGCACCTCTTCGACGATTCGCGCTACCACCTTCCCTATCATCTCGAGGACAGTGAGCTCATCACGTTCGTCCGCGACCGGGCCGTTTCGATCACCCTCGCCGAGGCTAGTCCTGAGTCCCAGCCGGAAGCCCTCTTCCAGCCCGGTTCCGAGCGCCTCGCCGGCACCGTCCACCTTGGGTCGGGGGAGACGCTCGACTTCACGCACTGCATCCTCGCGACGGGGATGGAGGCCAACCGCCCGGAGATCCCCGGGTACCCGGACGCGCTGCCGGTCTACAACCTCGGCGAGGCGGAGTGGATCCGCGATTTCGTCGCCGAGGCGACCGACCCTCTCAACGTCGGTGTCCTCGGTTCGGGGTACCTCGGGATGGAGGTCGCGACCGCCGCGGTCGCCGCCGGACATGAGGCGACGGTGTACCTGCGCGGGGACGAGCCGCTGCGACGGCAGCTCTCGGCGCCGGTGCGACTTGCGCTGTTCGAGAAGCACAAGGCCGCGGGAGTCCGCTTCGTCACCGACCACACCGACAACGCGGACATCCCGGCCGGTGAGCACACGCTCTTCGTCACGAGCGTGGGCGCCCGGCCCGTGCGCATCCCCATCAACGGGGCGCTGCCGACGACGGACGAGCATTCCGCCGACCCGGAAGGCCCGGCCCCGGGTGAGGTGCCGACGTTCGCCTGGGACGTCGATGAACACCTCGCGACGGCCTACCCGGGCGTATGGGCGGCAGGTGATTGTGCCCACATCACCGGCGGACGGTTCGCGATCGATCACCCGTGGGCGTGCGAACCGGTCGCGGAGAGTCACGGGAAGTACCTGGCCGAGCACATCCTCGGCGAAGACGACGACCTCACGCCGAGTGCCGACGGCCCCGCTCCCAGTCAGCCCGCACCGTGGTCCGACGTTCCCTGGCACTGGAGCTTCCAGGGCCCGGAGAAGGTCTTCACTGCCGGTCTGACCAGCCCTGATGCACAGGACACGGTGCAGCGCAGCGACCCGAGCGGAACGAAGTTCCAGGTGTTCCACTTCGCCGGGCCCGAGCCGGAGGCTGCGCTCATCGGGGTCGAGACGCTCAACTGGCCGCCCATGCAGGCGGCAGCTCGGCGGGTGCTCGGCGCTGATCGGCCGATGCCGACGAGAGCGCAGCTCGAGGACCCCGAATTCGACTTCAAGGCTCACAGTCGCTTGTGAGTTCCAGCAGGGGTCATCGCGTAGACTTCCTGTGTTCCGTCCCAGTTTCCGACGAGAGAATCTTCACCTACATGGACATGGCCAAGCTTGCTGCCGAGCATGGACTCGACAGAGTGGGTGGGCGTCCGTCGCTCCCTGCGTACCTCAAGCAGCTGTGGAAGCGAAGCGACTTCACGCTCACGCTCGCCCGGTATCGCATTCAGAGTGAGAACGAACGCAACCGCCTCGGCATGCTCTGGGTCGTGCTGCGACCGACGTTCTCGGCGATCATCTACGGCGTGATCTTCGGCGTCATCCTCGGAGGCGCTGGAATGCGACCGGACGACTTCGTGCCGTTCGTCGTCATCGGCGTCTTCATGCTCGAGTTCTTCAACTCGTCGATGAACGGCGGTGCGAAGTCGATCATCTCGAACGCCTCGCTCGTCCAATCCCTGCCGTTCCCGCGCATCGTGCTGCCGATCGCGACGGTCATGCAGAACCTGCTCAACTTCATGCCGACGATGGCGCTGATGATCATTCTCGCGGTGATCTATGGGGCCAGACCGTCGTGGGAGTGGCTGCTCTTCATCCCGCTCATCATCCTCTTCTGGATCTTCTGCCAGGGAATTGCGTTCATCTTCGCGCGCATCACCGTCCACTTCAGGGACCTCAGTCAGGTCACGCCGTTCATCTCGCGGATGATCTTCTACACGTCCGGTGTCTTCTTCTCCCTCAATGAGATGATCGCGAAGACCTATCCGTCGCTGCAGCCCTTCGCCGACTGGCACCCGCTCAACGAGGTGCTCTCGATCAGTCGCGGCATCCTCATGAACGGCTACGAGATCCCGTATGAGTACTTCGGCTACTTCGCGATCTGGGCGTTCGCGATCTTCGCCTTCGGCTTCGTCTTCTTCTGGCTGGCAGAGGAAAGGTATGGTCGCGATGAGTGAAACAGAGAAGGTCCCCGCCGAGGTGACCGAAACGACCCCGCCCGTCGTCATCGCCGATAACGTCCACGTTCGGTACAAGACGCTCGCCACGGGCAAGCGGCTCAAGCTCGGCGCCGGTGGTGGGCTGCTGCAGAAGACCCGCGGACTGCGCGAGGTGCATGCGCTCAAGGGCGTGAGCTTCATCGCGCACGCGAATGAGTCGATCGGCGTCATCGGCAGCAACGGCTCCGGCAAGTCGACGCTCATGCGGGCGATCACCGGTCTCACCCCGACCTCGGAGGGCGCGGTCTATGCGAGCGCGAGGCCGAATCTCCTCGGAGTCGGTGCCGCGCTCATCCCGGATCTCTCCGGTGCCCGCAACATCATCCTCGGTGGTCTGGCGCTGGGTCTGTCTCGGTCGCAGGTCGAGGAGAAGTTCGACGACATCGTCGATTTCACCGGCCTCGGTGACTTCATCGATATGCCCATGCGCACGTACTCCTCAGGGATGTCGCAGAGGCTGAAGTTCGCGATCGCCACGGCTGTCCAGCATGAGATCCTCATCGTCGACGAGGCGCTTGCCGTGGGTGACAAGAAGTTCCAGCAGCGTAGCGAAGGCCGGATCCGTGAGATCCGTGAGAACGCGGGAACGGTGTTCCTCGTGTCGCACTCGATGCGATCGATTCGCGACACGTGCAACCGCACGATCTGGATCGAGAAGGGCGTCCTGCGCGCCGACGGCCCCACCGACGACGTCGTCAACGAGTACGAGTCGTTCAAGTAGGCACTGCCGCGTTCAGAGCAGAACTCTGAATGCTCAAACAGCGGAGGCCGCCCGGCTGAACCGGGCGGCCTCCGCTGTCTCTCACCAGTGTCAGTTCCAGACCCCGCGGGTGTCGTGGACGATCTTCTGCGCGAGCAGAGTGCGATCGATGCGGGCGAACTCGTTGTGGTCGACGAGCAGGAGCACGATGTCTGCTTCCTTCACTGCCTCGTTGAGTTCGGTGAGGGTGACGTTCGCACGTGCCGAGAGGTCAGAGGGCAGTTCGTCGATGTTCGGCTCGACTGCCATGATCGTCGCGTCCGGCAGCTCGTCGGAGAGCTGGTTGACGATCTGCCGGGCGGGGCTCTCGCGCAGGTCGTCGATGTTCGGCTTGAAGGCGAGTCCGAGTGCCGCGATCTTCACGTCCGAGATCCGCTTCGCCTGGGGGAGGAGCTTGTCGAGGACGAACTGCGGCTTCGAGTCGTTGACCTCGCGCGCGGTCTTGATGAGTGACGAGTGCTCGGGGGCGGTTGCGACGATGAACCACGGGTCGACGGCGATGCAGTGGCCGCCGACGCCGGGACCCGGCTGGAGGATGTTGACGCGCGGGTGATGGTTAGCGAGGTCGATGAGCTCCCAGACATTGATGTCGAGGTTGTCGGCGATCATCGACAGTTCGTTGGCGAACGCGATGTTGACGTCGCGGTAGGCGTTCTCGGTGAGCTTGGACAGCTCAGCCGTGCAGGCATCGGTCATGAGGAACTCGCCCTCACAGAAGAGCTGGTAGAGGTCGCGGGCACGTTCGCCGGCGTTGCCGTTGAGCGTCCCGACGATGCGGTCGTTCGTCCGCAGCTCGATCATGATGCGACCGGGAAGCACGCGTTCGGGGCAGTGCGCGAAGTACACCGACTGCGAGGTCCCCGGCTTGAGAGTGAGATCAGGACGCGCGGCGAGGATCGTGTCGGCGAGGAACTCGGTGGCACCGGGAGGTGACGTCGACTCGAGGATGATGAGCTCGTTGCCTTCGAGGAGCGGCGCGATCTGCTTGCCCGCAGTCTCGATGTAGGACAGATCCGGCTTGTGCCCGTCGGTGAACGGCGTCGGTACCGCGACGATGTAGTTATCAGCGTGGGGCGTCTCGGTCGTTGCCCGGAGGAATCCCTGCGAGACGACGCCGGCCACGGTGGTCGCCATATCGGGCTCGACGAACGGAATGTTGCCCGCGTTGATGACATCGACATTGTTCCGATTGATGTCGACACCGACGACATCCGCGCCTGTGCTGGCCAAGATCGCTGCAGTCGGCAGGCCAATGTAGCCGAGACCGATGACGGCGACGGAGGGGCGAATGCCGTAGTTGGGCGCATTCATGAACGGTGGCTCCAAGCTGTCAAAACGAAGTAAATTTCCCACCGGGCCGCTCGCCAGGTGCCTCCATCCGTCGCACGCTTCTGACTGAGAACGTCATCGTCAGACCAGAGGATGACGATGCGACCGGATTCAGGCTTAACTATAGCAACCTGTTCCGTGCTCATTGGGTGACCCTGAAAGGAACGAGCATGTGTCGCGCGGAAATGACTTTAGCAATGATATATTCTCGCGGGGAGTACCGAGTTTCCTCCATGGTCAGGAAACGCCTTGGAAGGTGCTGAACCAGGCTCAAGTAAGCTCAACGCCATCAGCTAATTGACGACGTACGCAACGTCCGGATGAAGGAGTTCCTATGAACGGTGCCGAAGCGGCAGCGAAACCCACGGTTATGGTCGTGTACGGTACTAGGCCGGAGGCTATCAAGGTTGCGCCTGTGATCAAGGCTTTGGAAGACGATCCGGATCTGACGCCGATTGTCGTTGTTACTGCGCAGCATCGAGAGATGCTCGATCAAGTCAATGAAGTGTTCAAGATCACACCCAATATTGATCTTAACCTGATGGCGCATGGTCAGACACTCAATGGTATTGCCAGTACAGTGATTAAGAAGATCGACGAAGTGCTTGAAGCTCAGCGTCCCGACGCTGTCATTGTGCAAGGTGACACCACGACTGTGATGGGCGCGGCAGTCGCCGCTTTCAATCGAGAAATCCCCGTAGTGCATCTCGAAGCGGGTCTTCGCAGCGGGGACATAAGCTCACCGTTCCCAGAAGAGGCGAACCGCAAGATAGTATCGCAGATTGCTCGGGTCCATCTGGCGCCGACAGAAGTTTCTCGAGCGAATCTACTCGCCGATGGGGTGCAGGACGAGAACATCCACGTCATTGGGAATACTGTCATCGACGCTCTTCACTGGGCTGTATCTCATCCATCCGTTGGCTCGATTCCCGAACTTATCGACATCGATACCGAGAAAAAGAGAATACTCCTGGTGACAACACATCGCCGCGAGAATCTTGGTGAGAACATGGTCAATATCGGACAGGCCATGAGGCAGCTAGCTCTGCGATATACCGACCTTGTCATCGTCTGGCCAGCACATAAGAATCCCAAGGTCAGGGCGTCGATTGCACCCCAGATTGAGGATCTCGACAATGTCATTTCGATTGAGCCTGTTGAATACGGCGAGTTCTCTCACCTCATCGCTCGATCAGATATTGTTCTCACTGACTCAGGCGGAATCCAGGAAGAGGCGCCTAGCCTGGGAAAGCCCGTCCTTGTGCTGCGCGAGAATACGGAGCGGCCGGAGGCGGTTGACGCAGGAACAGTCAAGTTGATAGGCACGGCAAGAGACAGAATTGTTGCCGAAGTGTCAGCATTACTCGACAACGAAGGTGCCTACCGAGAAATGGCGAACGCAGTGAACCCTTACGGCGATGGATTGTCTGCAGGGCGGAGTGTTGCCATCGTCAAGAAGCTTCTCGAGAAATAGCCCTTCCGTATCCGAGTTCGTGGCACAGGGCCTCAAAAGAGATAGTGGTCTGGCGCGAACCCGAACGAGTGAACTTCGCTATTGGCGAGCAACAGGTTGTCGTGTACTGACCAAGTGTGCGCATGATCAGTTCTGACTTGGACAAAATTGAACCGGTCTGCAGAGTAGATTTGAATTCCTGCCGCCACCAGTCGACGTAAGAGGTCTGTATCCTCACCGACTGTTCGTTCAGCGAATGGGTATTCAAGGAATAGCTCTCGACGACCGAGGAGAGTCGGTCCCATGACGAGGTCGGTGAAACGATGCTCACGGTCGGGAAAACGGCACATGACGATATTGCGGTTCTTCAGGTACAGGTAGTGGGCTTGCTTACCGACCAGCTCCGCTCCCGAATATCGCAGAGCGGCCAACTGATCCGCCAGATAGTTCTGCCCGTAGATGTCGTCATCGTCCATTTTAGCGACGACATCCCCATCGGCCGCCGCGATACCAAGGTTTAAGCACGTCCCTAACGATTCATCGGCGTCGACATGAACGATCTCGAGTTCGTCGATTCCCGCATCCTTGGCGCGAGCGGCGATGTCCGCGGGCAAGGTAAACCCGTGAGCGACGAGTACGAGTTGCTTGGCAACCGAAGCTTGTTGCGAGTGAGTTTCGAGAATCGTTGCCACGAGTTTGGGGCGGTTGGTCGAAACGATTGCCGATACGGAAGCATCTGATGGGTCTGCATATTGAATGTCCAGAGAGTCCATCACAGTCATGGCCCGATGGCTGTATGTATGTTCCCTCCAGATTCGTCGTTGCGCCTTGTGAACAGTGCGGTCTCTGAGCTCACGGCTTCTGACTAGGGCTCTAAGCGTCCACTCGGCGTCCTCTTCCGTCGCTGGTTGTGGAACTTCGTCTGGCGGGAAGAATACTTTTGTGGCAGCACTCGGCGTTGTGACGACCGGGGTGCCGGTTGCTGTGATCTCGAAGATTCTCCGGGCACACATGCTTGGAGAATCAATGACCGAGTTGACGTTGAGGAAGACTTTGTAGTGTTTGTATGCGGTTAGGAGGTTTCGATACGGAAGAGACCCTACGACATGGTCAGCCAATTCTCCAGGAAATTGGTACCGCTCATCGTTACCGAGGAATCGAGAGAAGATCTCGAGCCCGTGCGCCATGCGCCCTGAGACTTTGGCTGCGGCACCAAGGAGCAAGTCCATCTGTTTGCGTCGTTCTGGAAACTTGTGAGCGAAGTACATGCCGGCAAACGCGATGTCGCGAGCAGCGAAGTTTTTGGAGGGTCTCGTGGGTGAGTGTATTGCGGGCTGCGCCGCGAACGGTAACACATCGACACGCCCGTGTCCGAGCTCCATTTGATATTTTGGAACTAGTCGCACGTCGCTCGTGAAAATGACATCGCATAGTCGTGCAAGCGGGAGGAAGTCGTTGAAGTGCGGTGGATCCTCTTTGTTCCAGAACACCACGGGTAAACCTCTACGTTTGCACTCCTCCAACAGCGCGACTGCGTCGGGCTTGATACCAGATGTCCCGGTCAGCTGGTATTGCCATTCCCCCTGATTGCCGTTCCACGCCGATTCGAGGAAGACGAAGTCGAGATCGTCCAGCTGGCGGCTCCACGTGCCGCGCTTCAGTGCCACCAGCTCCCACTCGTAACCGAAGCTCTCCATCGAAAACTCGTCGAGGATCACTCCGACACGCACGTGCTCAAAGACTGGCTGTCGAGCAGAGGTCGGCAGGGGAGGGAACAAGTCGGTCAGCGAGGAGGACTGAAGGCGCGCCGAGGGGATTGTTGGGGAAGCATCGGTACTGGCTTGTTGGATGTTGCGCCTGCGCTGCCATGTTCGTACTTGGGACAGGCCTCCCTGGCGCAGGTGCCAAAGAGCAGTCCTGAAAGTGCGCAGTAGCGTCGCGCTCAAAGTAGTAGTCCTTTCCGAGGCAGTTGACGCTTCGTGGTTGCAGGTGCGATCTGACCCCAGCGCGAACCTCTCACCCTGAAACCGATCGATTGAACATAATGATGTCAAAATGCCCTAGTCGTTACCTGTCGGCATTCGAGCTGAGGCGTATGGGCCTCGGCATGAGCGAGGTAAATATCGGCCTGCCGGGATCAATAGTACAATCGTGGAGTTGATCGGCGCTGACCAGCGCTCCGTGGGCACTTCGGTCTGTTGGAGGAGTTAATGGGTACAGCTGCATGGGCTGAGTGAGATGAGGATTGTGGGAAGCAGGACTGGCCCGGGAGCCTCGCGCACACGTTTCGCCAAAGACCTCGTAGCTCTCGTCCGGTCATTGGCAGACGGACTGATCTTCGCAATTGTCGTTTGCGCGATGATGCTGTTTCGATTCGACTTTCAGGTCACCCGGTTGAGTCTGATGGGCATGCTCGTTTGCGCGGGGATCGGGATCGTCGTATTCCTCTTCTGCGGGCCCCTTGCCATCTACCGTGGTCGATATCACGATGGATCGCCCGACCAGTTCGCCGCGATCGCCGGTACAACAGCTCTTGCCGTGGGTCTGATGTGGGTCGCCGAATTCGCGTTTGTCTCCCACCTTCTCATTCCCACGAGCGTGCCCATCGCAGCAGGTGCGATGATGCTAGTGGTCAAGAGCTTGGAGAACTGGGTCCGACGGAACTATAGACAGAGATCACGGTCCGGGTCGAGGTCATCCAAGTTGGCATTGATTATCGGTGCGGGGACTCAGGGCATGCGGGCGTTGGACATGATCGCTGAGGATCGCAATAGTGAGTATTCTGCTGCCGGGCTCCTCGACGACGATCCGCACAAACGTCACCTCCGATACAACGGAATCCGGGTGCTCGGCCAAATCTCCGACGTCGCAGAACAGGTAGACAGGACCGGGGCAACCGTAGTCATCATCGCCATCGCGGACCTTCCTCCGGAGCATCTTCAGCGAATTGCATCCAGCCTCGATGAACGTCCTGTGAAGATCAAGCTTCTGCCCACGCTGGCTGAATCAGATCTCGGCCGCCAAGAATTGCAATCCCTAGCCGTGTCGGACCTCCGTTCCAGGAGTTTCCGCGACGTCAGTCTTGAAGACCTCATCGGACGGAAGCCGATTTCGACCAATGTCGAAGAGATCTCATCGGCCATCACTGGACGCGTTGTCCTCGTGACCGGAGCCGGTGGATCGATCGGCTCTCAGCTTTGTCGACAGGTTGCGAGATTTACACCTGAACGGTTAGTGATGACCGACCGGGATGAATCTGGTTTGCACGCAACCCAGCTCGGTCTTGAAGGGTCGGCGCTCCTCACCAGCGACGATCTTGTGCTCGGGGATCTGCGCGACCAGGCGTTCATCGATTCACTTGTGGCTAAGGTCAAACCCGACATCATCTTCCACGCGGCCGCGCTCAAGCATCTAACGTTCCTCGAGCGTTTTCCCGAAGAGGCTATCCGCACGAATGTCGGGGCGAGCTTGGACCTGCTCAACGCGGCGATCACGAATAATGTTGAGTCGTTTATTCACATTTCGACCGATAAAGCGGCGAACGCGATGTCCGTGCTTGGCCGTACGAAATTCTCGATCGAACGCGCTGTTGCGACGGTCGCCGCAGAGTCTGGTCGTCGCTACATGTCTGTCCGCTTTGGGAACGTCCTCGGTTCACGAGGATCCGTGCTCGAGACGTTTGTAGCTCAGGTCGCCGCTGGCGATCCGGTCACGGTGACTGATCCCGAGGTCACCAGATACTTCATGACTGCCGACGAAGCCTGTGAGTTGGTACTGCAGGCGGCGGCAATCGGAGAACCAGGCGAGACATTGGTCCTCGACATGGGAGTTCCCATTAAGATCGATGATTTGGCCCGACGAGTTATCGCGCTCAGCGGCCGTTCCGATGCGCGCATCGTCTACACAGGTCTACGTCCGGGCGAGAAGCTTGCAGAAGCTTTGCTCTCTCCGGGCGAAGGTGACAATCGCCCGGTACATCCACTAATTACCCAGGTCAAGATCGAGCCTGTCGATATCCCGGCCCTGCGCGCCTTAGTCGCTTCCGCTCGCGATACCACTGCATACGGCCGTCGAACAGAGTTGGCTATTGAGCTTGTGAGCGTCCTCGCAGACCGAGAGCTTCCATCGGATGACACAATCTCTCGCTCTCTGCCCCTGTCGGCCTCCCCACTGACAGGCATCGCCGCACTTTCTGCTTCCGACGAGATCCCCGGTTCGGGGGACGCGCGCGGATGATTGTGCTTTCCGTTGCTGTCCTCATCATTGCGGCAGCAACGACGGTTGGCACCGCAATCGCGGTGTTCCCGCTGCTCAAACGAGAAGGTATAGTCGACGTGCCATCGCATCGGTCCTCCCATGCGGAGGTGACCGTGCGTGGAGGAGGGGTTGCCATAGGTAGCGGCGTCACCGTTGCCACAATCGTCGCCACCGTCTGGAACATTTTTGAGAACGGTGCCTTCGGTCTCGGCGGCATCCTCATGTCGGTGGGCTTTCTCGTCCTCACCTGGTGCTATTCGGTCATCGGAATGAGCGACGATCTCGATTCTCTCCAGCCAGTGGCACGTCTCATCGGACAAGTGGCGCTGGCCCTCGTGTTCAGCGGCTGCATCGCCCTGGTCTCAGAGCACGGAATCTCTCAAGTGATCGTCTTCGCCGTCATCGGAGTGACCCTCGTCAATGCGGTGAACTTCGTCGACGGGCTCAACGGCTACGTCACCGGTTGGGCGATCGTCACCGGGGCCTGGTACGCCTTCGTCGCTTCCTGGACCGGACAGGACGACGTCATGATCCTCGCCCTGGCGCTGACCGGGTCCGCATGCGGCTTCCTGCCCTTCAACGTCGGGAAGGCGCGAGCATTCCTCGGCGACACCGGAAGCTACGGGATCGGAGCCGCAGTCTTCGCTCTCGCCGTGTGGCTCTTCGTCTCGGGCGTGCCCATCGTCGTCGTCATCGCTCCACTCGTCTTCGTGCTCTTCGACGTCGGTTCCACGATCGTGTGGCGGCTGTTCCAGGGAGAGAACATCCTTCTGGCCCATCGGAAGCACATCTATCAAAGGATTCAGCAGGCGGGCTGGTCCCACGGGACGGTGTCGCTCTTCCACGCCGCGCTCACCGTGCTGGCCTGTGTGCTCGCCGTTCCGACTCTCATCTCCGGGAACACGGCGTCGACCTATCCGGCCCACGTGTTCTGGGTGGGTCTGCTTGCGCTCTACGCACTCGTTCCGCTGTGGCTGCGACGTCGCGATTCGGTGCGGGCGGTGCCGGCATGAGAATCCTCCTGCTCTCGCACTACTACTGGCCTGAGGTCGGAGCGCCGCAGCGTCGATGGGGCACCATGGTCGGTCATCTCACCGCAAGAGGCCATGAGATCGTCGTCGCCGCCCCACACCCTCACTACCCCTACACCCGGCGTGACGAATTCTTCGGGTCGTCGGTCGGGCACCGGCGAACCCGTGTCCGAGCCCGTCTGGGCGGCAGCTGGGACACCGGTGAATTCGGTGAACGGATCATCCGCGTGCCCTATCTCCACAGTGGAACATCGATGGCCCGGCAGCTGCTCGACCAGTCGGTTGCCGCGACCGGGGCGATCAGCGCTTCGCTGCGCACCATGGCCGGAGCACATCGCCCTGACGTCATCATCTCGACGACACCGGCGCTGCCGACGCTGCTGGCGGGGGACTTCGTGTCCCGACTTCTCCGCGTGCCCCATATCGCCGAGGTGCGCGATGCGTGGCCGGATCTCATCCACGAACTTTCCCTGGTGACCAATGCGACGGGACGGTTCCTCCCGACGACGCTGACCGGGAGACTCGAAGACTCCGTGCTGCCCGGATACCTCACTCGCGCACAGCGCCGCGCCGCAGCCGTCGTCGTGACCACCGAGAGCTTCGCCCGTCGTCTGCGTGAGCGGGGGATCAACGCGACAGTGGTGCGCAGCGGGGTGAGCCGTGCGGAGATCGACTCCGGCTCATTTGACATCGTCGAACCGCTGCAGGGCCGCGAGCGCGTGAATCTCCTCTACGTCGGCACCGTCGGCCGGTCACAGGATCTGGGATCTGCCATCCGCGCCTCGGTACTGGTGCCCGGCGTCCGCCTGCGGATCGTCGGAGACGGCGCGGACAAGCCCGCCCTCGTCGCACTCGCTGAGGAGCTCGGTGCCCCGGTGGACTTCTTCCCGCAGACGACGGGCACCGAACTGGCAGCGCACTGGGAGTGGGCGGACGCCGGCCTCGTCAGCCTCGGCGACGTTCCCGCACATACGCGCACCGTGCCGTCGAAGCTCTATTCGCTCATGGTGCGCGGCGTCCCCGTGCTCGGCATCGTCGCCGGCGAGGCTGCGGAGATCATAACGGTCAACGGTGCCGGAGCCGTCGCACATCCTGGTGACGTTGCGTCGATCGCCGAGGCGATGCGGCTCTTCTCCACCTCCGTCGTCGAACCGAGCCACCGGGCACGCCAGTGGGCGATCGACCACGCCTCGGTCGAGGTCATGGGCCGTGCCTACGAGGCTCTGCTGGAGGATGTGTGTCTGTGAATCCGCTCTTTCTCGGCCGCCAGATCGTCAATGCGATCGCCACAACCACGGCTCATGTCCGTGAGGACAGGGTGTTCTTCGGCATGCAGCTCGCCCGGCGTCTGCCCTCCTCGGCATCGCGAACGGTCGGCCGACTGCTCAATCGTCTGCCCGGTCCTGCGTCGCGCACAGCGGCGGCATGGCTGCTCGGGCAGGAGTCTCACGCCCGCGAACTCGTCTGCGAGTACGAAGAGGCGCGACCTTCGCGTCTCCTCGGCGAGATCGCGCTCAACCTCGGACAGCTTGAGCCGGCGGCGCGGATAGCGGATCGCATCGCCAACGGCTCGTCACTGCGCTCACGCATCCTCTGGAGCGATGGTCACATCGATGATGCGATCTCAGCACTGTCCAAGGGCGGCCGGCGCCGGCGTCTCGTCGCGGAGAAGCAGTCCCTTGAGCCCGGTTGGTGGCCGGAGGTGCCAAGTGGTGCGCTGCCGGACCGCAGCCTGAACGGCCATGGCTCCGCGCTCCCGACGTCGCTGCACGTACTGACGAATTCCCTGCCGCACACACGCTCGGGCTATGCCTACCGGAGCCACCTCATTCTCAGGACCCTGCGTGATGCCGGTCATTCCGTCGTGGCCGCGACCCGTCCGTCGTACCCGATGACGATCGGCCGGCTCAGTCCGACTCCCGTCGAGTCTGTGGACGGAGTCGACTATCTTCGCCACGTTCCGCTGCTGCCGACGGACACACCCACTGCGCGGCTGAGCGAGCAGGCGAGCTGGATCGCCGGACAAGTCTCCGAGCGCGGAGTCGAAGTCCTGCACACCACCACGCATTACGTCAACGGGCTGGCCACCGGCGCCGCAGCGCGCGCCATGGGCATTCCCTGGGTCTACGAAGTCAGGGGAGTTCTCGAAGAGACCTGGGCAGCAGCTGGCGGCGGAGACGCGGCGCGCGCGGCCCGACGCGCCAGCCAGCGCTTCGCCATGATGCGAGAGAAGGAGATCGAGGTCGCCCGCGCCGCCGATGCCGTCATCACATTGGGAGAGACCATGCGTGAGCATCTCATCGCCAATGGCGTTCCCGCGGACACGATCACTCTGATCCCCAACTCGGTTTCGGAGACCGTGGTCGGCGCCGACGTCACACGGTCCCCCGCAGAGGTGAGAGCCGAACTCGGACTGCCCACAGACGGCATCTGGGTCGGAACGGCAGCCTCGATCGTCGGATACGAAGGTCTCGACGACCTCGTCGAGGCAGTGGCCATCGCTCGGAACCAGGGAGTCGACCTCCGGCTCCTCATCGCCGGAGACGGTGTCGCGCTTCCCACCCTGCGCGAACGGGCCGCTGTGCTCGGGGACAGCGCCGTGTTCACAGGTCGCGTGTCACAGACCTCTGCGATCGAGTACCAATTGGCCCTCGATGCCATCGTCGTGCCGCGGAAGAACGAACCGGTGTGCAGGCTAGTGACACCGATCAAGCCTATTGAAGCGATGGGTCTCGGGCGGCCGATCATATTCTCAGATCTCCCTGCACTGCGGGAGCTGGTCCCTTGCAACGCAGGAGTCGTGGTTCCTGCAGAGGATCCGGAGAGCCTAGCGCTAGAATTGATGGGGATCGCCGGGAATGAGCAGTTGAGAAGAGCGATGGGTGCCGCCGGGCGCACTCATGTGCTGGAGAACCGACGGTGGAAGACGGTTGGGTCTCGCTACAGTAACCTCTACAGTAATTTGCTCGCACAGGTGCCACAGTGAAGGACAGCATGAAGAACCCATTGGGGCTAACGACGATCCCGTCAGTCAAGCTCGACGGCCTAACTCCGGTTGGTCGCCGCACCCGGTTCGACGTCTACCTGAAAAGGCTCTGGGAACGGCGCCACTTCATCATTGCCGACTCCAGGGCCAAAGCCAGCGGTTCCACTAGGTCAAATATCCTAGGATACGCCTGGCTCTTTCTCAATCCGATTCTGTCCGTGCTTGCTTTCTATGCGATCTTCGGTCTAGTACTTGGAACCTCGCGAGGAGTCGACAATTTCATTGGCTTCCTCGTCATCGGAGTGTTCTTCTTCCAGTACACCTCCCGAACAATGACGCGAGGAATCGCCTCAGTTCGCGCCGGTTCATCGATGATTCGCGCGTTCCAATTCCCTCGCGTCGCGGTTCCGATCTCGACAGTCGTGCGGAATCTACTCGACTTCATTCCGTCGCTTGCGGTCATGGTTGTTCTCTTGGCGATCATCCCCCCACTGGAGGTGGTCACATGGAGAGTGGTCCTGATCATTCCTGTGGTCGTGCTGCAGACAGCATTCAACATTGGATTGGCATGTCTGCTCGCACGGCTTGGACACGCTGTCCCTGATCTAACCAATGTCGCAAGCGTTTTAAGCAGATTCTGGCTCTATGGCTCAGGTGTGTTCTTCTCAATCGATGATCGTCTCGCGGCTTTCCCCACAGTGCTCTCGATCATGCAGTTCAATCCCATGTATGCCTTTCTCACAATCGCGCGTAACTCTCTGCTCTACGGTGTGGATACGCCCATGCATCTCTGGCTGATAGCAATCGGTTGGTCGATTGGTCTCCTTGTTGTCGGCTTTGTATTCTTCTGGCAGGGGGAGGAGAAGTATGGACGCGCGTGAGAGGGGCGTCCCCACCGTAGTCGCTGAGAATGTGCAGGTGAGATATACGGTGGGAACGAACGACCCGTCGTTCAGGTCGAGTGGGCTGCAACGTATCGGTGATCGCCTCCTTGGTCGACAGGGCAGGACAACAGTGCGAGCCTTGCGGGGGGTCAGCATCGTCGCCAACGAGGGTGAGATGATCGGAGTCGTCGGCGCGAACGGTTCAGGCAAGTCAACGTTTCTACGCACTCTCGCCGGGGTCGAACAACCTGATCGAGGCCGGATACTAGCTCGATATCAGCCGGTCCTTCTCGGAGTCCATGCGTCTCTTCAGCAGACACTTTCCGGGAGCGAGAATGTTCGCCTGGGATGCTTGGCCATGGGTCTCGCTCCCAACCAACTGGATGCCGCTTACCAGTTCGTCGTCGAGCTGTCCGCGTTGGGCTCAGCGATTCACCGCCCGATGGAAACCTACTCCTCCGGGATGTCCTCGCGGTTGCGTTTTGCAATTGCGCTTGCAGCGCGACCTCGAATACTGCTCATTGACGAGGCTCTGTCCACCGGCGATGCGACATTTGCCGAGCGAAGCTCGAGCGCAATGAACGATATGCTAGACGACGCGGGGACAGTCTTCCTCGTCAACCATGCGGCAAAGGTCATTCAAGAGATGTGTTCACGAGCGGTATGGATGCACAGGGGCGAACTCATTATGGACGGACCTGCTGAATCGGTGGCAGAGAAGTACCGATGGTGGGCTTGGAACGTTGCGAAGAACAAGTCTTCCGTTGCCGACAAGCTTCTCGCTGACGTCGTCAGGACGGCACAGTTCGACGAAATCAACGTGCTGGATCCTGACGTAGAGGCAGTGGCAGCTCCACGGCACGCCACCCGTCTTCGACCAAATCGCAAGCGGCGTGAGTACAGATTGTCTAAGCGTATGACCGCCGAACAGATTCGTTCTGACGATCTTGGATCGAGAACATCGGAAGCCCCGCCCACTGGCTTTGAGCCCGGCTCTGAGGAACTGGAACAAGCGCCGGTCAGGACTCCTGCGTTGCCCAAACCAGCCTTCGACCAGGTCGCCGCTGGCACGATGTCGACGGCGAACCCGGTGCGATATCGTCCAGGCTCTCGACCGATCATTCTTCGGCCCGCTGATATCAGAGACTCAGCAATCGCAGCCGCAAGTAGAAATCGTCCACGTTTGAGGGTTCCACAAGGCAGATATCACGGATCATTAGATGATTCCAGCAGAAATACCGCCGAATGAACATCGCGATATTTGGAAGTTGCGTGAGTCGGGATACAGCCGAGTTCGTTAATGAATCAAATGTAAATGTATATGTAGCACGCCAGTCGGTAGTCAGTCTGGACGCTCCGCATGGTACAGCCGACAGCATTGTCCAAGGATTGAACTCGGAGTTTCAGAGGAGAATGGTTGAAGGCGACCTGAATGGCGATGGACTCGAGCGCTTACTCGGATGCGCGACAGGGATCGATGCTTTGTTGATCGATCTGGTGGACGAACGACGTGGATTCTGGATGTGGCCCGACGGCTCATCTATGACAAACTCGATCGAAGTTGAGGCCTGTGGGGCGGCACGGAACGCCCAGAATAGTGGTGCCGAACTTGTCAACTTCGGGACCGACCTGCATTTTCGCCGGTGGCTCGTAGGATTCAATCGTCTAATTGTCGGCTTGCATCAGTCTGGATTAATCGCCAGAACAATATTCCTCGATCTTGAATGGGCGCGCGCTCTTGAGGGAAACTCACATCCGTTTAGCGCTGCGACGTCTAAGTTCTCTCGCGCATTCAGGCGAACGCAGCGCGGATTCAGGGACATTAGGAACTCGGGTTCGAACTATCCCACTGTGAAATCGCGAATCGAGGCCGTATTTACACAGCAGCCGACAGAGGCAGAAAACTTCAATCTGAGAGCTACTGTCGCGAACAAGAGTTTTACGCGTTACCGTCAAATTGTCAGCGCAGCCGTTCCTCATTCAATCAGTCGTAAAAGCAGTGAGCTTCGGATCGGAAAGAACCATAAGTGGGGTCCGCAGCCGTTCCATTACAGGGACAGAGATTATATTTCCGTTGCGGCACGTATTGAGGGCATCGTCGGTGATTTATGAGGCTTCGCTTTGCATGCTCAAGATGAAGTGGCGTGATTAATACATGAAATTTTGGTTACATGATGACATCAGCGAGCACCACGTGCAGCGTTCGCTCGCTCGCGCTCTTCGAGCTCACGGACATGAAGTCCATATGACAGGGAAGTTCTCCCACCTTACGGACTTTCCTATGAGCGCAGAGCAGTACGAAGTCTGCAGGTCAGAGGTCGAATTACTCGAAAGAGAAGGTTGCGACGTCTTCTTGGCCTTCCGGCCCGCTAGTGTCCCACTCCCGCTTCTTCAGCGCGTGAAAGCGGTTGCCGGGATGACGATCACATGGTTCTCGGACGACCCGGTGTATTTCTCAACAGTTTATGCAACGGTCGCCCCGCACTACGATTTGGTTCTCCACACGGGAGGGCCGGACAATCTTCGTATCTACAGTGAGGCGCTCGGCCTAGGTAACGGTGTCGAGTTTCCTTTCTGGACTGACCAGATCGAACATCCCCGAGCAGACTTCGCGTTCGAGCCATCTTACGACTGGCTGTTCTACGGAAATCTTCATGATCGATTTCGCAGAGACCGAGTTGATTATCTACGCGAATTAGGATCTCGAGCGGCAGTTTTCGGAAAACCTCCTGATGCCCGCGAAACGGTGAATCACCTCGGAATTTTAACTCGCGAGGGTGAACTGAGAGCAATTGCAGGGAAGTGCCGATTCGGGCTGAGCTTTTCACAGAGGCTGAGTTCATATGCAGGAACGAAGTTCGAATCGGTCGCCACCCGCGCTGTGCGTGAGTTTCCGATGCCAAGTCGGCTGATTCAATATCTGGCGATTGGGTTGCCAGTGATGAGTAGAGACCAATCGCCCTACACCAAAAGGATGCTTCCCGGCGTCATGCATGCTGAGACTTCGCGGGCCGCTGTGCGATTGTCCCAGGAATTTGACGACAGTGACTGGGCCCACGCTTCGAACCAGGCAAGTCAGCTGTTTGAGGAATCTTTCACGGCTGAAAGCAGGGCGGCGTTCCTTCTCGAGCTCGTCTCGGAATTCAGCTGGAGACGATGGTCGATTACCGATAGGTCGGTAGCATTCGCAGGCAAGGGTTCTTCCCATGCCGCAGATTGCTCATTCGAGTCAAGCACGGTGGACCATGGTCGCGCGGCCCTCAATGTCCGCGGATCATCGGCAAGTGTTCCGCAAAGGTCGTTTGCCTTAATCGGGAAAGGGTGGACCAACGAGCAGTCAGTCCTTTCACGGATCAAGCGCGCATTGCATAGCAGCGGGCACCAAGTCGTCGACGTCAACCCGTTCTCTTACGCGGACCGGATCACAGACGATGTCCTAGGACATTTTTCCGGGGTTCTTGACGTTCGGGCTGTGCTGAGCGGTACGAAAGTTGATGCCATCATCGCAGTTGGCGACGACTATCTCGTTCGTCATGCTGGGGACTTGCCGGTAATCGCGATGCTCGATAACTCGTCGACATTATCTCGGCGGGTCGCACGGAAAGCCGAGACGTATTCGGCTCTCGTGGTGGCGAATGAGGAGCTCCGCGACAACCTTAGCCGGCTCGGATATGCGAACGTGTACCACCTGCCGTTCATCCTGGCCACAACCGAAGTGGCGCGACCTGAGCCGCAAATGATCCCGGATACTGTGCGCATTGCCTTCGCCGCCGATCGACCTTCTGATGTCACAGATTCCGCTCCCTGGATGCGTGATTCGCACACTGCGTCCGCGCTTGACTTCCAGCTTTGTTCGCTTGACGAGGAACCGCACGTCGTCGTTATCATCCCCGACCTATCGGGAGTTGCACCACGACTTCCGCAGGTCTACGCACCAATGATTGAGGCAGAAGTTCCCCTACATTCGCTGGCGCGGTTCGGGAACATGCCATGGGCGCAGTCATTACCGTTCCTTCCAGAGTTCGGATCCTTTGGCGAAGCCCGCATGAAGATCGACCTGTATCGGACCATTGGCGCGCTCGGAAAAGATTACGCGAACGCATACAGTGACTCGATGGCTGCTTTCTCATTCACTGATACGATTCACGGTGTGCTTCTGAGGACTACGCCGAACAGCAACTCGGTTCCGCAGTGTGAGCGCAGGGCTACTCAATGAGGTGGCTCGGTCATGGAACGGCGTCGGTCGTACCGAGTGCTAGGTCAAGAAACTGTTCGTATGGAAGGTTCAAAAGCTTTGAGATGCACAAGCTCGACAACTCAACCTACCCCCCTCCACCATCCAAGTCTGTTGAAAGGTCTCTACGGTGACCTCTGAATCTTTCGATCTTCCCAGCGTCGACGAGCAGAGGGAAGAGTTACGGACAGCCGTCTTCGAAGCACCGCGGAAGTACCGCATTGTCTTCGTCGGAAACTTCTTCCAAGGCCCGACGGGAATCGTTGCGTCACTGCATCGTGGCCTAGTGAACGTTGGTCATACCGTCTTCAAGTTTGACACCGCCGTGCACAAGAACTTCCTTGACAAGTCGAGTGGGGCGAAAGGTGGCTACGGGCCAGTATTCTTCCGCCCTCATGCTGTCGAACGTATCTTCGAGGTGTTCGCGCCGCAGGTGATTGTTTTTTGTGCCGGCGGAATTGTGCTCGATTCGGATGCGGCCGAGTATTTTCGTGACCGCGATGTTTTAACTATAGGATTGACGCTGTCCGATCCTGATGTTCAAGATTCGGTGATCGATTACGTCGGAAATTACGACGTACATACTACAAACGCAAAGCTTTCGCTCGAACGGTATCGGAGGGAGGGCCACACTAATACTGTACTTATGCCATTCGGCATCGATCGAAGCTTTGTCCTGCGCGACGTTGCGCCTGCACCAGAGCTACGAGCAGATGCCATCTGTATCGGGCATGCCGAGGGACGACCGGATCGACACGAAGTGATGGTGCCTCTTGCCGAGAGGGTCGCTGTCCGAACCTATGGTTCTGGATGGCCCTTACCGAACTCTGAGTCAGTGTCGGGTGACAAGTTGCTTCAGGCCGCGAAAGCAGGCTCAGTCCATGTCAACTTCCCCGCGACGAGAGCCGGATTCACGAACGTCAAGTGTGGTGTGTTCGAGACCATCGGCGCCGGTGCGATCCTCGCTACCACGCGTTTCGACGAGATGGCCGACCTGTTTTCCTACGGTGACGAGATCATTGGATATACGGGTGCAGAGGACCTCGGTGACACTTTGGTAAGTTTGATCGCCGATCCTGATCGGATGGAGCAGATACGTCGTCGTGGTTTCAAAAGGCTTGTGACTGAACACCTCTACGAACAGCGTTGGTTATCACTTTTCGAAGAGATCGAAACATCTTTGTCTGGGAAATCTAGCCTAATCGAAACTCGATCGGCGCAACGATTCACTAAAATGCTCGAAGGGACGCGCGACCGACCGCGCAATATCATCATCAGCGGATACTTCGGTGCCCGCAACAGAGGGGACGATATCCTCCTCGACGCGCTTGCAAATCGAATCACGGCAGCAGTTCCTGACGCGAAAATCGTCGCTGCAGCGGTCAACCAGCAAGTCGTCGAACGCGAGCAGGGCATCCAAGCGTTCAAACGGACTGACCTCTGGGTGTCGGAACACTACGCCTCCGAAGCAACTGGGCTGATCCTCGGTCCCGGGGGTCTTTGGCACGATTACACTATCCAGGCGGCTGGCGGAGTGGCCGGAATCTTCACTGGAGCAACTTTGTCACCCGCTCATCTTGCGCAACTTCCGCTCATGGTGAAAGCGCACGGCGGAAGATTCCACATCCATGGCATGGGGGTTGGACCTCTTGCCGACCCAGCGGCGAAAGCGGCGATCCGACTCACCGGAAGTTTGGCGGATTCCACTACCGTTCGAGATCAGGGATCCCTCGACTTATTGAACGAGGTCGCTACGGACTGGCCGAATCCCCCGAGTATCTCCCCTGATGTGGCTTATTCACTCCCTTTACCTGAGGCGGAAACAACCAGTACTCCTCGGTCTGAACAGCACGATCGCTACATCGTCGTAAACGTCAGACCGTTTCGCGATGACGCTGATTCGCTCGAGACCATTCGGTCTGTCGTCTTCGGGGCCGCCGCTGCTCGCAATTGGCGAGTGGTGGGCGTACCGATGCAACCCATCGACGAAACAACTATGGCGCAATGGGCAGAGCACTCACCGGTGCCGTTCTCGATACTTCCGCAGGACGTTCCCTACGAGAAATTCCTTGAAGTCCTTCGCGATGCCAGCGCTATCGTGTCTATGCGGCTGCATCTAAACCTCTTCGCTCACAGGCTGGGGAAGAATCCGGTAGGAATTGCATACGACCCCAAATTGGTTGGACACTTTGAACAGCTTGGTCGAGAAGCCGCCGTTGTTCCTATGCCAGTTCAGGCTGAAACTCTTACACGAATCGTCAATCAGGGAATCGATCATCCTGCACAAACTGCCAGGGTAAGCGAGCGAGTGCGCCGTGCCGAAGACGATGCGATTGCCAGTCTCGATGCTCTCTGCCGTGATCTCGCGTCGGCACCGGTGAGGGTACCGGACTCGAGCTCAATGGTTCACGAACCTTCACGCGCGTCCAATGCGGCTAAACCACGAAGTGCCTGGCCGCAAGAGGAGGGTCTGGCGTTAACCAAGGCCGAGGTGTCTGGGCGGAATTCACTGGACTCGAGCAGAGAAGTTCCGGTGTCTCATCGGGTTGGTCACACGGGGTCGACCTTCTTCATGGACGTTCGAGCACCTGTTGCGGGAGACTCCGCCGAGTGGAGGTATTCAGTACCGTTCGGTGACAATCCAGGATTGCGTATTGAACTTTGGATCAAACAAAAATACGCGGAAAAACGTCGATTTGCGGGCAGGATTGCCTATGAAGTTCTCGTCAACGGTACGTTATTGTTCGCCCAAGATGTCACTGATTGGCAGCCACGGAACTCTGTGTGGATCGCGGCGAGGAGGCCCACTGTAGACGCCGGTGCCAATGAGCCTACGGTCGAGATCACCATAAGGCTGAAAGCGATGCGAAACTGCGAGGACTGGAACTGGGGGAAGGCCACTGCTCTGACGATCGAAGCCGCCAGGGCACTGCGGTGGGAGCCAACTGGAGATCTTCTTTGGGGCGCATCAAGCCCGTTTGCGAATGTCGACAGGCCGTTGGCGAATGTACGTACTTTCGAATCCGACAATTCGCAGAACGATGTGGACAGCACGTTGACGGGCCCGCAAAAAGAAATCGATGCTGTTGTGGTAAATGACGCAAGAGTCGCTTCCTCGCACATCGAGAAACCGACTTCGGGCGAAGACGTAAACGAGAGCGCGGTCGTTGCTCCTCAGCGACCCTGGTGGAAGTTCTGGTGACTAAATGAATTCGACCGGTGCGGAACATTGGAACCCGGATCCCGGAGCGAGAATTCATGCTTCGGAGAAGCAGGTAACCGCATGGGACTATGGTGCCGCGACGCAAAATCGTGAGTGCGCGGTGCTCATAGTCGGGGGTGGATTGTCGGGCCTCGCTGCGGGGATCGCTGCATCAAGACGCGGCGTTCGGGTTCTCGTCGTTGAGGAATCTCACATGTTGGGTGGTCAAGCGACAACGTCTGGCGTCTGCGCATTCGATCTCACCTTCGGATTCGAACGATTGATCAATGGATACGGTCTGTGGGGAGAATTGGTATCCGAACTCAGAGCGGAGTATCGCTCACGGGGACTGAATCCGAATACGTGTCGATACCGTAATGACTCGTTGGCGGCCAATCCTGTGGTCACAGATCTCGTCCTCTCGAGAATGGCAAAACAGTCCAATGTGTCGGTTTTGCGCAGAACGGCTGTGCTCAGTGGTACGATCCAAGCTGGGCGAGTTTCTCTGGCAACTTCGCGAGGCATCATCACCGGTCAGATCGCTATTGACGCGACTGAGGACGGTAGCTTGTTGAGCACATTGCGTGTCCGACATCGTGCTGGTCGGTTGAAGTTTGATGGCGAGAACTACGTCGGTTCCGATCCTGAACGATGTGGTATTCAAGACATCACTCAGGTTGCGTGCCTACAGTATTACGAAGGTGGAGTGCCCAGCGAGCTTCTCGTTGACGAACCGCCCAACTACAGACTTCATCGGAGGCTTTTCGCCCGTAGCTACCCCTCGGACCCTAACGGCAGCCGTGACCACCCGCGTGGTTTCGCGGGATATCGGGCTACTCCGGATTTAACCGACGGCGCCTACCCCTATATGGGCTCCGAATGGGAGAAAGTGACGCGCACGGCGCTCAATTTCAGAAACGACCACGCCATTACTGCCTCATATCTCATCAATCCTTCGCGACGTGATTTTGAGGATCAGCAGGCGGCGGAGAAAACATTGGCGCTCATTCATTTCCTTCAGAAGGAATGCGGTCAGCCTTGGAGTGTGGCAACAGACGAAGGGTTCGCCGCAGTGCGGCGGCCACGCAGATTCCCGGATCTGCGAGCTTTTGACGCTGTACTTTGCCATTTTCCCCCGAAACCGTATATTCGTGAGTCGCTCCGAGGTATCGGCCTCACCACGCTCACTGCGAAAGATATTTTCCGGATGTCCAACCGGGGAACGGCGCGATGGAACAGCGATGCGATCGCAGTCGGCACCTATCCGCCCGACCTCCATGGAGGACGTGAAGAGTCGGATTTGGAACCGGATCTAAATGAGAGTCTCTCTGACAAGCCTGCAACGTGGCGCGAAGGACCATTTGCGATACCAATGGGCACTCTCATCCACGCTGATTATCCAAATCTACTCTTGGCCGAGAAGAATATCTCGGTGTCAAGGATCGCCAGCGGGGCTGTTCGCTTGCATCCGACCGTCGTAGCCATCGGTGAGGCAGCAGGCACTCTTGCTGCGATTAGCGTGCGCAAGAAGATCGACACCAGCGACGTGCCGGCGACGGCTGTTCAGGCGAGCCTGACCCGCGGTGGAGCATTGCCCGCTCAGCACGCGATACTCGGCGTATCCCGTGACGATGAGGACTTTCCTGACATTGCCTTAGCGCTCGCCCGAAGCGTTGCGATATCGACGCCGTCCAGAATCGAAAGCAGCGAACCTGTCTTCGAGGTCAATCGCGAAATTTCGGCACGAATTGGGCGCGAGTTGATGAATTCGGTCAGAGACTTCACTGTCTCTCCGTTGGCAAAGCATTCCTAGTTCTGGTGTTGTCAGCAACTTCATCCCGCAGGAACTCCAGAACGGCACAGATCGTAGTGTACTCATGAATCGCATATATGGCGTAATTGTAGCTGCCTGTGTTTTTGCGACTAGTGCCGGTTGCGCAATCCGTTTAGATGACAGTTCCGATCCAACTAGGCTTCAGGAGCGTAGTCCCCTGGAATTCACTCCAGTGTATTCCGGCGAGGTCGTCGGCTCGAACTCAAGAATCGTCATCGAAATGGGCGGGAGTGCCGAACATAAGTTTGGAGCTGAAAACCTCGGCATCTCGTTTGAGGCGACGGACCTCGCCGATCCGCGGCTGGACCCCGATACCTCGAACCTCGACGATCTGCTCAACTCGATCGGATCGCCGGCACTGCGCTTCGGCGGCAATGGCCTCGATCGTCGAACGTTCTGGACCTCGACGGGGGAGCGGCCGCCCAAGGCCGAACAGGTCGCCGTCACCCCCGACGACCTCCGCCGTCTCAAGAAACTCCTCGACCGCACCGGCTCAACGGCCACCATCGGCATTCCGCTCGGCACCTACGACCCGGAACGCGGAGCCGACATGGCCGTCAATGCGATCGACATCCTCGGCGATTCCCTGGTCGGTCTCGCCATCGGCAACGAACCGAACGGATACACCGTCAAGGACGTCCCCAACGGCGCGGTCCGCGGGGACGACTGGAACCGCGCCGAATACGTCACTCAGCTCGAAGCCTATGCCGACGCCATCCACGCCCAGCGGCCCGATGCCCCCATCATCGGCCCCGACGCCTACGACGGCGCCTGGATGGACGCCTTCCTCAACTCCGACGTGAGCAACAAGACCGCGCTCTCCCAACACTGGTACCAGCTCTACGAATGCGACTCGACCCAGATCCCCGGCCGCGGGCCCTACGCAGAGAACCTCGTCGATCCGCTCGCCAAACAGGCCGCGAAGGACAACATCGAGATCGGACTCGCCAAAGCCGACGCCGCAGGACTGCCCCTCTGGATGGAGGAGACCGGCCCGACGAGCTGCGCCGGCACCAACGACACCTCGCTGACCAACGCCGTCTCCCTCTGGGCCGCCGACTACACCCTCTACGCCGCATCGCTCGGCGTCGAACGCATGGCGATGCACTCGATGCTCGGAGCCTGCAACGGCGGGGCACCGATGTCACTCGTCTGCGACCCTGCCGACCTCGGTCAGACCTCGAACACCTTCGAAGGCCGACCCCAGTTCGCCGCGCTCCGCCTCCTCGTCCCCAGCATCGGCGGCACTTTCACGACGACATCCGTCGACGGCGGCGACGACATGAGCGCCTACACCGTGACCAAGGACGACAGCCGGACCCTCGTGACGACGATCATCAACGCCAACGACGCCGCCGCCATCAGCGCCAACCCCGTCACGCTCGAGATTCCCGACGGATACTCCGTCGACAAGGCCTCACAGATCTACGGACCATCGAACGACGCGAAGAGCGCCACCTCGGTCATCCCATCCAGCCCGCTGCCCGATGACGTTCCCTTCAGCGGCCCCACCCCGACTTCCAATGCCAGCGATGGCACGGCCGCAGCGGGGGAGGGTCCCGACAACGACCTGCGGATCGACCTCGCGGCGAGCTCGGCCACCGTCTTCATCATGACGAAGGACTGACCGCGGCCGGAGCGGGCGCGAATGGGTGAACCGCGTCCACAGTGGGCGCGATCGGGGCAATCCGCGCCGCTCAGTACCCCAGTGACGCGAGGTAGTGGAGGAACTCCTTGAGGTCCGTTCCCGCCAGGGCCTGACGCAGGGCCGGAACCGCCTCGGCGTCGAAGGTCACCTGCACGGTCCCATCGTCGAGGCGCTCCGACTTCGACGGCACGGTCACCGTGACGACATCATCCTGGGGGATCTGCCGGATCGCATTCGCCACCTTGCCGAGTTCGACCGTCGTCAGCCCCGCATCGGTGAGCACCCCGGCAGACACCGTCCCGAGCACCGTCGTCAGCTTCGCCGGATCCTTGACCAGGCCACCCTGCCGCAGCGCCTGAACGAGCGCCCGCAGCAGGGCGCGCTGATTCCGGGTGCGCGTCTGACCGGCATCGTCGACCGCCTCGGCGGCGGCGAACGACATCGCCGAGGCGCCGCCGAGGGTGTTCGTGCCCTCGGTGAACGTCGCGTCCCCGGCACTGAACGCCGACCGGCTGTAGACCGCGACGGACCCGAGCTCATCGATGACCCCGGCCAGCGCCGTCGCCGTGAGCTCGATGATGTGGTCGATGCGGATGCCGAGCACCTCCTCGGCGATCGCGACGAACACCGGCCACCCGCCCTCGTCGACGAGAGCGGCCAGCGTCAGCCCCGATTCGACCTGGACGGCGGGGTTGAGGACGAGGATCGCCGCGATGTCACCGGCGGCGGCGACATGGATGATCGCGAACGTGTCGCCCTGGCTCGTGGTCGCATCATCGGTCGTGATCCGCACGGCGATCGTCTGCGCCTCCGAGGCGACCGGGCGGATGTCGGCTGGCGGGAACGCGCGGTCGTCGGTGTACTTGCGGGCGGCGTCGTCGAACTCGCTGCGAGCCCTGTTGAGTCCGCCGAGCGACCCGAGCGCCGACGCCACCGTCTTGAGCTTGACCATTGCGCTGCCTCTTCCTCTGTCGCGTCCGCCGATTCGCCTGCCTCACCCCGCGCCGGAGGGCACCGCGGCCATCGACGTCAGCACCCGCGGCACTGCAGGTGAGAGGTTCACAGGGTCTTCTCAAACTCTATCGCCAATGGTCGTCCGGCTCCATCTCCCCACACCCCGAAGAGTCCGCGAATCCGGAGGAGAAGAGACTCGGGGCGGGTGCTCGCGCTGCACCCGCCCCGAGAGTTCATCGGCTGTTCGGTCTCACGCCGAACAGCAGCCCATCACGGCCGCGACATGGCCGCGGTCCGGTCTGTCGCCTCGGCGCCGGGGGCCGCAGGGGAACCCGCACCCGCACCCGCCGAGGAATCAGCCGCAGAACCCGCGCGGGCAACGGAACCGGCACCCGAGCCGGAATCGGCACCCGCGTCACCCGCGTCGCCCGCCACCGGGTGACCGTGGTTCTCCGGGTCGAGGCTGAGCTCATCGAACGGGCTCGCGCCGTTGAGCGCCGCCCGGGCCTGGTCGAGGTCGATCTCCTTCGTCCACTTGCCGATGAGCAGGGTCGCCACCGCGTTGCCGGTGAAGTTCGTCAGGGCCCGGGCCTCGGACATGAACTTGTCGATGCCGACGATGACGCCCATGCCGTCGAGCAGCTCGGGCCGGTGCGCCTGGAGGCCGGCGGCCAGCGTCGCAAGTCCCGCGCCGGTGACACCGGCGGCGCCCTTCGAGGCGATGATCATGAACACGAGCAGGGAGATCTGCTGGCCGAGGTCCATCGGCATGCCCATCGCGGTGGAGACGAAGAGCGCGGCCATCGTCAGGTAGATCGCGGTGCCGTCGAGGTTGAACGAGTACCCGGTGGGCACGGTGATGCCGACGACCGGCTTCGACACTCCCGCGTGCTCCATCTTCGCGAGCAGACGCGGCAGCGCGGACTCCGACGACGAGGTCGAGAAGATGAGCAGGTACTCCCGGGCCAGGTACTTCATGAGCTTGAAGATGTTGAGGCCGGTGACGATCTTGAGCAGCCCGCCGAGGACGATGACGATGAAGAGCGCACACGTGAGGTAGAAGGCGCCCATGAGCACGGCCATCGACCCGATCGCGGCCCACCCGGTGGCACCGACGACCGCGGCGATCGCACCGAACGCGCCGATCGGGGCGACCCACATGATCATCATCATGATCTTGAAGACGACGGCCTGGATGTGGCGGATGCCGGTGATGACCGGCTCGCCGGCCTTGCCCATCGACTGGAGCGCGAACCCGACGAGGAGCGCGAGGACGAGGGTCGGCAGGACGGGGATGTCCCCGGGGATGAGGCTGAGGAGGAACGCGACGGTGGCATTCGACTCCCCGCCCGCGGCATCCTCGTAGGGCCGCAGCTGCAGGCCGTCACCGGGGTGGATGAGGTTGCCGACGACGAGCCCGATGATGAGGGCGAAGGTCGCCATGCAGAGGAAGTAGATCATCGCGAGACCGCCGACCTTGCCGACCGTCGCGGCCTTCGCGACCGATCCGACGCCGAGGACGATCGTGCAGAAGATGATCGGGGCGATGATCATCTTGATGAGCGCGACGAACGCGGTGCCCAGCGGTTTGAGCGCGATGCCCACCTCGGGGGTGATGAGGCCGATCGCGGCACCGGCGAACACGGCGGTGATGACCATGATGTAGAGCCAGTGGGTGCGGTCCTTCTTCTTCGCAGGGGCCTGCCCGGTGGTCTCGTGGGCGGTGGCGCCGGCGGGAGCGGTCCCTGCCGCTCCGTGGTGGGCCCCGGTCGGTGTGGTGTTCTCAGGCGGCATTGCCTTCCCTCCTCATTGAGTGGTGGACTCGGTGATGATGGTCGAGTCGTGGTGCGTGTCCCCGGCGACCGTGCACCGGATGGGTGGTCAGTGCACCAAGAGTGGCAAGATTCGTTATCTGAGTCACGGTTGCGTTCATAGTGTTCATGGAGAGAGGAGGAGTGCGATGCGAGCAGGACTGCGCGCCGGTCGCCGCGGCCCCCGGCACCTGCCGCTGGCCCGTCGGCTCTTCGTCTCCCAGCTCGTCCTCATCGTCATCGTCTGCGCGGTGCTGAGCATCACGAGCTACGCCTCGACGCGCAGTGCGGCCCGTGACGCCGCCGGTGACCGGGTGCTCAGCATCGCCGAAACGCTCGCCCACGACCCCTACGTCACCGAGGCGGTCGCCGGCCCCGATCCCTCCGCGGCCCTCCAGCCGTATGCGGAGACCGTTGTGAGCACCGCCGACGTCGACTTCGTGACGATCATGGACCGCGACCGCACCCGCTACACCCATCCCGACCCCAGCGAGCTCGGCAAGGACTACCTCGGCACGATCGACACCGCCCTGAGCGGGCAGAGTCAGACCGAAGAGTACGTCGGCACGCTCGGCCCCTCGATCCGGGCGATCGTCCCGATCGTCGACGACTCCGGCGAGGTCACCGCGATGGTCGCCGTCGGCGTCACGCTCACGGCGATCTCCGTCGCCCAGGCCGCGGCCGTGCCCCAGATCATCATCGTCGCGGCCGTCGCGATCGCCCTCGGAGGGCTCGGGTCGTGGATCCTCGCCCGCTACCTGCGCCGGGTCACCCTCGGCTACGGTCCCGAACAGCTCAAGCGCCTCTTCGCGTTCTACGACTCCGCCCTCCACTCCCTGCGCGAGGGGCTCATCCTCATCGACGATTCGGGCCACCTCGTCCTCTACAACGATGAGGCGGCAAGCCTCCTCGACCTGCCCGCGCCCGATGAGCGGCAGCCGGTTCCCCTCGCCGAGGTGGCCCTCCCGGCCTCTGTCCGTGCCCTTGTCGAATCCGGTCGGGTCGCCGTCGACGAGACCCACCTCACCGCTGACCGTGTCCTCGTCATCAGCCAGAAGCCCGCGACCCAACCCGATGACCGCGACCCCGAGGCGACCGGCGGCACCGTCGTCACCCTGCGCGACCGCACGGACTTCTCGGAGCTCGCCGGGGAGCTCGAGACCCTGCGCACCCTCTCCGACGCTCTGCGGGCGCAGACCCACGAGCACGCCAACCGGCTCCACACGGTCTCCACCCTCATCGAGCTCGGCCGCCTCGACGAGGCGCTCGAGTTCGCCGTCCGCGACGAGCAGGAATCCCAGCGGCTGACGGACACGTTCGTCGACTCCCTCGACGAACCGTTCATCACCGCGCTGATGATCGGCAAGGCCGCGCAGGCCCATGAGCGCGGCATCGAGTTCACCGTCACCGCCGCCGGCGAACTGCCGCCGGGCAGCCTCGATGCCCGCGACCTCGTGACGATCGCCGGGAACCTCGTCGACAATGCCCTCGACGCCGCCGCGGACTCGGCCGAGCGGCACGTGTGGGCCGACTTCGTCGCCACCGGGGCCGGCGGCGAGCTCATCATCACGATCGCCGACACCGGTCCGGGCATCGCCACCGCCGAGGTCGACGCGCTCTTCCGGCTCGGGGCCACAGACAAGGAGGCCCCACCGGACGCGGGCGGTCGGGGATTCGGACTCGCGCTCGTCAGGCAGGCGGTGGGCCGCCTCGGCGGGGAGCTCACCGTCGACTCCGACGCGGGGGCGATCATCACGGTCACCCTGCCGCTGACGGCGGCGACGGACGACGCAGCGGCTGGTGGCGGGCAGGCTGGGGACGAAGAAGACGGTGGCGCGGCGGCTGCCGGCGATGTTGCGGCGGACGACGCAGCCGCCGACGATGACAGGGGAGGACGCGATGGTCGAGAGGTCTGAGGAGCGGGAGCTCACCGTGCTCATCGTCGAGGACGACCCCCTCACCGCCGAGGCGCACGCGGACTTCGTGCGCCGGGTGCCGGGGTTCGCCGTGGCCGGGATCGCACTCGGCGGCGTCGAGGCGCTCGCCCGCTACGACGAGTTCGTCGCCGCCGGTCAGCCCGTCGACATCGTCCTCCTCGACATGAACCTCGTCGACGCCCACGGTCTCGACGTCGCGAAGCGGATGAACAGCCGCAACGTCGGCACCGACATCATCGCGATCACCGCGGTGCGGCACCTCCAGGTCATCCGCGCGGCGATCTCGACGGGGATCACGCAGTACCTCATCAAGCCGTTCGCGTTCGCGGCGTTCCGGGACAAGCTCGAGAACCAGCGGGCCTTCCGGCAGGGACTGACGGGGGAGGGGGCGCTCGCGACGCAGGAGGCCGTCGACAATGCGCTGAGCGCCCTGCGCTCGGTGCCCCGCGGCCGGCTGCCGAAGGGCCTCATCGAGGAGACCCTCGAAGCGGTCTCGACCGCGGTGCGCACGGCCGACTCACCCGTCTCGGCGACCGAGGTCGGCACGCGCCTCGACCTCTCCCGGGTCACGGTGCGCCGCTACCTCGAACACCTCGTGACGACGAAGCAGGCGATCAAGCAGCCCCGCCACGGCACCCCGGGCCGGCCGGAGTACGAATACCGCTGGGCGTGACCATCAGCGCTCTGGGTCTGACTGTCTCGACCCGGAGCACCGGCGCAGGGGCCGACGTTCAGATCATCCACTGGGCCGGTGCCGCTGCGGGCGCGGGAGATGCGGCGCTCGGGGTCGGGGTCGAAGCAGCCGCAGCGTCCGCCGGATCCTCCGCCGCCACCTCGGCGAGGTCGCCGGTGAACCGGTTCGCCCACGCATAGACGTCATGGTCGGCGACGACTTCGGCCATCGCGTCGATGCGGGCACGCGCCGCAGCGGGATCCATCGCCACCGCCTCGGCGATCGCCTGGACCATCGCCTCCCGGTCATGGGGGTTGACGATGAGGGCATCGGTGAGCTCGTCGGCGGCCCCGGCGAACTCCGAGAGCACGAGCGCCCCACCCCGGCCGGCCCGCGCGGTGACGTACTCCTTCGCGACGAGGTTCATGCCGTCGCGCATCGACGTCGCCAGGAGGACGTCGGCGGCGATGTACCACGCGATGACCGACTCGAACGCGTAGTCGCGGTGGAGGTAGTGGATCGTCGTCCCGGCGAGCCCCGCGAACTTCCCGTTGATCCGCCCCACGGTGCGCTCGATGTCCTCACGCAGCTGCCGGTACGCCGGGATCCTCTCCCGCGAGGGCACCGCCACCTGGACCATCCGCGTCGTCCGCGGATCGAGCGTGCCGTTGTCGAAGAGCTCCTCGAGGGCGAGCAGGCGTTCGAGGATGCCCTTCGTGTGATCGAGCCGGTCGATCCCGAGCAGGAGGGTCGCAGGTTCCCCGAGGTCGGCCCGGATGCGCGTGGCCTCCGCCTGCGCTTGCCCGCTGCCGGCGATGTCCCGGATGTGGCCGACGTCGACGGAGACGGGGTAGGCGTCGACGACCGTCGCCGAGGCGGTCGACCCGGGGCCGAGGAGGGCCGCGCAGGCGGCCTCGAAGTTCCGCACGTCCCGCCGACGCTGGAAGCCGATGACATCGGCGCCGAGGATGCCGCGGAGGATCTCCGTGCGCCACGGCAGCTGGGCGAAGAGATCGACGGACGGGAACGGAATGTGGGAGAAGAATCCGATGCGCACATCGGGACGCAGCTCCCGCAGCAGCCGGGGAACGAGCTGGAGGTGGTAGTCGTGGATCCAGACCGTGGCACCGGGCGCGCAGACCTCAGCGGTCACCTCGGCGAAGCGGCGGTTGACCGCGACATAGGCCTCCCACCACGACCGGCGGAACTGCGGGGTCGAGACATTGGCGTGGTAGAGCGGCCAGAGCGTCGCGTTCGCGAACCCCTCATAGTAGGCGTCGATCTCCGCTGAGCCCAGCGCCACGGGGATGAGCGGCATTCCGTGGTGCGTGCGCGGCTCTTCGGCGGTCTCCCCGCCGGCCCAGCCGACCCACGCGCCGAGACTGTGCTCGGTGACCGGCGTCAGTGCTGTGACCACACCGCCGGGCGATGCCCGCCAGGCATCGGCGGCGCGTTCGCACGGCAGCCTGTTGGCCACCACGACATAGGGATGTGTGTTCATGCCTACCCACGACCTCGTCTGTTCGAAACGCGCGCGCCGGGCGCGGCGCAGCGCTCGTCGCGACGAGAATACGCCTCTATTTTTACGTTGTAAAAGTATGAAATAAAACAGCTGGTGGACGCCCGGTTTCCACCCGCCTCTACGGCGTAAGATGGAGTTTGTTGGTTAATGGTCTGAACATGGATTACAGTGTAAGCAAGCGGTCAGGTTCAGCGCCTGATTGCGGTGACGCTGACCGTCCCTGCGCCTCTGCGCTCCGGGTGCTGCGGCACGTCGCGCGCACCCGCGCGACGCATCGCGCCGATACCCCGGAAGCGGGCATCGGGCACGGTCGGCACCGTGCTGGACAACAACATAAGGAAATAAGCTCATGGGTTTCATTGCATACCTCATCCTCGGCCTCATCGCCGGCGCCATCGCCAAGGCGATCCTGCCGGGTCGTCAGGGCGGCGGCTGGATCGCCACCCTCATCCTCGGCGTCCTCGGCGCCCTCGTGGGCGGCTGGCTCGGCGGGATGATCTTCGGAGTCGAGATGGACGCGTTCTTCTCGCTCTCGTCGTGGCTGTGCGCGATCGGCGGATCGCTCATCGTCCTCGTCATCTGGGGCCTGATCACCGGTCGTTCGCGCGCGGCGCGGGACTGAATCAGTCACCTGTGATGATCGCTTGATCAGCCCTGCCGGAGGGCGCGTTCTGTGGACTAAACTGAGCCGAGAACGCGTCCGCCGGTCACGGGTCGGGCGCGGTCGCACGTGAAGTGCAGGACCTCGCGACAGATGGAGGGACGGGGCAGCCCCTCGCACCTCTGATCAGTGATTCCAGGAGTAGTCATGGCCCGCCAGCGTTTGCGCCAAGAGGACATTGTCAAGGCAGCGATTGCCTACATCGATGAATTCGGCGTCCAATCGCTCTCTATGCGGAGGTTGGGAATGTCGCTCGACGTCGAGGCGATGGCACTGTACAACTACGTTTCCGGACGCGAACAGCTCGTGTCCCTCGCCGTCGACGAGCTCATCGACGACCTCTTCGACGAAGAGCTCATGCAGGAGCAGCCCGAATCCTGGGAGGCATTCCTGCGCTTCGTCGCCACCGCGATGCGCGATCTCGCACTCGGCCATCCGCGGATGTTCCCCCTGATGATCACGCAGCCGCCGGAAGCGCCCTGGCTGCGCCCGCCGCTGCGCAGCGTGCGCTGGGTCGACTACTTCCTCACCGCGCTCACCGAGTACGGCTTCTCCGACGACCGCGTCGTCGACACCTACAAGGCGTTCACGAGCTTCCTCCTCGGCCAGCTCGTCCTCGAGGTCTCGGCGATGGGCATCGACATCGCCTCGGCCGTCGATGAGGATGCCGATGCCGACAGCGACGAGGACGAGGGACTCTCCGAGTACCCGACGCTCAAGCGGCTGCAGGGCAAACTCGCCGAAGACCACTCGGACCGCGAATTCGACGACGGCCTCGACGATCTCATCGAGCGCATCCGCGCGATCAAGGACACGTAAGCACCAGCACTGCCTTCCGCCGTCGCACTTCCGCGCGCCGCGCGGCACCGCAGTCGACCCGTCACCCACCCCTCGCGACCCCCGACGGGGCGCGAGGCGACCCCGAACCTGTGACCCCTGCTTCCCAAGGACGGTCTCCTCATGCACACCTCCACCACCGCCTCACCGTTCACTCTCATCGCCGATCCGCTCACCCCGTGGTGGGAGCCGGACCTCGCCTCCGACCGCGGCACCGCACTCGTCAGCTGCGTGAACACCAGCGCGCCGGTGCGCAAGCGGATCACCGGGCTGCAGGAGTTCTGGGGCCTGAGCGGGACCTCGACCCAGCTCGAGCAGTGGGACGCACTCGCCGCGACCGCGGCGATCGACGTCGCGGCGGCCCGCATGCTCGAACCACATGTCGACGCCCTCGGCATCCTCGCCGAGGCGGGCGCCGGCACGCCTGAACCCGGCACGACGTGGGGTGTCTTCGCCGCCGAGGCGCCGGGCACCGTCCTCAGCGCCATCGACCTCGACGAGGGGACGGTCCATCTCATCGGGGAGAAGCCGTGGTGCTCCCTGGCCTCCCAGCTGTCCCACGCCATCGTCACCGCCTACCACGGGCAGATGTCCCGGGCCTTCGCCGTGAGCCTCACCGATCCCGGCGTGCACCCGTCGACGGCGCCGTGGCCGAGCCTCGGGCTCAGCGAGATCCCGAGCGGCGCGGTGACCTTCGACTACGCGCAGGCCACCGTCGTCGGGCCCACCGGCTGGTATCTCGACCGACCGTCGTTCGCGTGGGGCGGGATCCGGGTCGCCGCGTGCTGGTTCGGCGGTGCCCTGGGCCTGGCCCGCAGTGCCGCACAGCGCCACTTCGCCCGCCCGCAGCCCTTACCGCTGGGCAACCTCACGCTCGGACAGCTCGACGCGGAGATCTTCGCCGCCCGCTCGGCTCTCGCTCAGGCGGCCCAGGCCGCCGACGGCTCCGAGGCCTACACCCGCGACGAGGCCTGGGAGCTGGCCCTGCGCGTGCGCAACATCGTCTATCGCGCGTCCCAGCGGATCGCGCAGCTCGCCCGCGAACTCGCCGGTCCCGCAGCGCTGACCGGCGATCGGAGCTTCGCGAAGGCCGATGCCGACCTCACCGTCTACCTCAGCCAGCATCACGGGGCCCGCGACGAGGCGGCGCTCGGCGACGCGATCGTCACTGGCTGATGTTCACCCACCTCGAGACCGGCACCTCGGAAGACGCGTGGATCCGAGCCGGGGTCCGTGACCTTCCGCGCCTGCAGGAGTGCGGCGGATCCGTCGTCGTGCTCCTCGCCCACCCCGATGACGAGGCGATCGGCTGTGCGGCACTGCTGCGCCGCCTCGGCGAGACCGACGCCCACGTCACCGTCCTCCTCTTCACGGCGGGGGAGAACTCCCACCCGGGGTCCCCGACGCACACCCCGGACGACCTCAGGACGATCCGCCTCGACGAGTTCGATGCGGCGCTCTCCGAACTCAACCCGACCGCGGCGAGCACCCTCTTCGACCTCGGCGACGGGGCGCTGGCGGCCCACCAGGAGACGATCCTCGCCGAGGTGATGACCGCGACCGCGGACCTGCCCGGTCCGCTCACCATCGTCGCCCCGCACCACGCGGACGGTCACAGCGATCATGACGCCGTCGGCGAGGTCGCCCGCGAGGTCGGGCGGCTGCGGGCGGCGACGGTGCTCGAGTTCCCGATCTGGTACTGGCATTGGGCCGACCCCGACGATGCCGCGTGGCGGTCGTGGCGCTTCCTGCCCGACCCGGACGGCCTCGACCGGGAGGCGCTGTGGGCGCACTATCCGTCCCAGATGGAGGATCTCTCGGACGCTCCCGGCGACGAGGCGATCCTCCCGCCGGATGTCCTCGCGCACTTCGCCCGTGGGGGAGACACGTTCGCCGTGACCCGATTCGCCGGCGAGGAGCAGGAGCCGCCGGAGGCCGCCGAGGCGGTCGCCGAGGCGGTGGCGAACGATGCGCGGACGGCCGAGGCCGTCTTCGACCGCGTCCACACCGAGCGGGTCGATCCGTGGGAGCTGCGCTCATCGGACTACGAGATCGCGAAGCGCGCGGCACTGCTGCGAGCGCTGCCGGGCAGCCGGTACTCCCACATCCTCGAGATCGGCAGTTCGACCGGGGCACTGAGCCGGGAGCTCGCTGACCGTGCCGACCACGTCACCGCGATCGACGCGAGCGCCCGAGCGCTGGCGACGGCACGCGGCCTCTACCCCGACGTCGCCAACCTCGACTTCACGCGGATGACGATCCCCGACGACTGGCCTGCCGGCCGCTTCGACTGCGTCGTCCTCGCCGAGACCGGCTACTACCTCTCCCGGGAACAGCTGCGCCGCACGCTCAAGCGGATCGAGGCGAGCACGACGGCGGACTTCACCCTCGTCCTCTGCCACTGGCGCGGCGAGATCACCGACTGGCCGCTCGATGCTGAGAGCGTCCACGAGATGTGCCTCGCGTACTGGCCCGACGCCTCTCTCGTCCACCACTCGGCGGCGGAGTACCGACTCGACGTCCTGACGATCACGGCGAAGGAACGCGGCTGATGCCCGAGCACGTCGTCGTCATCGTTCCCGCGCACAACGAGGCAGCGGAGATCGAGGGCTGTCTGCGCTCGATCCTCGCCGCAGCCGACGCCGGTGCAAGCCCTGGCCTGTCCGTGCGCATCATCGCCGTCGCCGATGACTGCACGGACTCGACTCTGAGCATCATCGACCGCGTCGCCGCCGACCGGCCCGAGGTCATTCCCCTCGTCGTGCCCTACGGCAACGTCGGCCGGGCCCGCAATGCCGCCGGACAGCTCGCCCTCGAGTGGGCGGCCGAGGGTACCCGGGATCCGGGCGCTGCCGATCTGTGGCTCGCCTTCACCGATGCCGACAGCCGGGTGCCGACCAACTGGCTGATCTCCCATCTCGAGCATGCCCGCCGCGGCGCCGACTGCGTCGTCGGCACCGTCGCGCCCCGCTCCGAGCCGGGCAATGCCGATCTCGTCTCCGCGTGGTACTCACTCCACCGGCTCGCCGACGACCACGACCACGTCTTCGGGGCCAACCTCGGCATCCGCGGTTCCGTCTTCGCCGCGGTCGGGGGCTGCCCTCCCGACAGCGTGGGCGAGGATGGGGCCCTCGTCGCCGCCGTCACCTCGGCGGGCAGGGTCGTCCACCGGACCGATGACTGTCGGGTGATCACCTCGGCGAGACTCCAGGGCCGCTGCCACGGCGGGTTCGCCGCCTACCTGCGCGACCTCGTGCGCGACGGTCATTCCGAACGTCACCTGACGGTCACCTCGGCGAGGGAGGAATAGGCGCTGCCATGGGTTATGCTGGCACGACGCATGACCGAGCCTGCCCACTCGCGGGAACGGTCGTGCGCCGCGTCGGCCACGCCCCGCACCCGGGACGGGAAGCCGCGCGCAGCCGTCACCATCCACCCTCCCGGCGACCGCACCGCAGCTCCGACGATGTGGAGCGCGCTTCGATGACCACGACGACGGCCACCTCGGTGGCCCGCTCACCCGATCGCGAGGAAGAACGATGACGACACCGACCGACGACTCCGCTGCCGGCACGAAGGAACGGACCCCGGCCTCCGCCATCACCGACGATGAGATCTTCGCCGGACACCACGGCGGCAAACTCGACGTCGAGCTCTCCCGCCCGCTCGAGACACAGCGCGACCTCTCGATCGCCTACACCCCCGGCGTCGCCAAGGTCTGCACCGCGATCGCCGAGGAGCCGGAGCGGGCGAAGGAGCTGACGTGGACCGGCCGTCTCGTCGCCGTCATCTCCGACGGCTCCGCAGTGCTCGGTCTCGGGGACATCGGGGCGACCGCCTCGCTGCCGGTGATGGAAGGCAAGTGCGCGCTGTTCAAGCGCTTCGCCGGCCTCAACGCGATCCCCATCGTCATCGACACGAACGACGTCGACGAGATCGTCGAGACGATCGAGCGGATCTCACCGACCTTCGGGGCGATCAACCTCGAGGACATCTCCGCGCCCCGCTGCTTCGAGATCGAGGACCGGGTCAAGGCCGCCCTCGACATCCCCGTCATGCACGATGATCAGCACGGCACCGCCATCGTCGTCCTCGCAGCCCTGATGAACGCGGCGAAGGTCGTCGGCAAGGACATCGACCAGCTCAAGGTCGTCATCTCCGGCTCCGGCGCGGCCGGTGTCGCGGTGACGAAGATCCTCCACGAGGCGGGTGTCTCCGACATCGTCGTCCTCGATTCGAAGGGCGTCGTCGAATCCGGGCGCGACGACCTCACCCCGACGAAGCAGGCGATCGCGGCGAACTCGAACCCGCGCGGTGTCGCCGGCGGGATGGACACGGCGCTCGCCGGTGCCGACGTCTTCATCGGCCTGTCCTCGGGGACCGTGGACCCGCAGCTGCTCGAGACGATGGCCGATGACGCGATCATCTTCGCCCTGTCGAACCCCAACCCCGAGGTGGCCCCCGACGTCGCCGCGCAGTATGCGACGGTCGTCGCCACCGGCCGCAGCGACTTCCCCAACCAGATCAACAACGTCCTCGCGTTCCCCGGAGTCTTCCGCGGGGCGCTCGACGCCGACGCCACGTACATCACCGAGGAGATGAAGCTCGCCGCCGCGAGCGCGATCGCCGCACTCGTCGGCGATGATCTCGCCCCCGACTACATCGTGCCCGGCGCGATGGACGAGCGCGTCGCGCCCGCCGTGGCCGCCGCCGTCGAGGCGGTCGCCAGGGGCTAAGTGCCGCGCGCAGGTTCTGCGCTGGGCCTCGCGTCGCCGGGCTGGTTCGGCTGGCGCCGTTGACCTGCTTGGGCCGGCGCTGGTCGAGCGCGTGAACGGGCACCCGAGGAATCTCGGGTGCCCGTTCGCGTGCCGTCAGTCGTCAGCGGCCTCATTCGCCGAGGCGGTGCTGACCGCGTCGTCTGTCAGTCGTCGGTGACGGTGAGGGTGACGTCGATGTTGCCCCGGGTCGCGTTCGAGTACGGGCAGACCTCGTGGGCCTTCTCCGCGAGCGACTGAGCTGCAGCCGGATCGAGGTGGGGGAGGGTGATCTCGAGTGCGACGGCGAGCTGGAAACCGCCCTCGCCGTTGTCACCGATGCTCACCTCTGCCCCGACGGCGGAGTCATCGACGTTCGCGTCCTCCCGGCGGCCGACCTGTCGCAGCGCCGAGTGGAAGCACGCGGCATAGCCGACGGCGAAGAGCTGCTCGGGATTCGTTCCGTTGCCGGAACCGCCCATCTCGGTGGGGACGGCGAGGTCGACATCGAGTCTGCCGTCGCTCGTTCGGCCGTGTCCGTCGCGTCCTTCACCGGTGGCCAGTGCTTCGGCAGTGTAGATTGCCTTCATCAGACAAGGTTCCTTTCTCATGATTCTCGGATGATCGCGGGTCGCTGTGACCATGACGTGATCGTACTCTCGCGGTCTGAAACGACGTTGCAATGGGTGAATCGGAGATGAATTCTCGGGTCATCTACCAGTGAGTACAGATGAAGTTCCAGGTGGGCGTCGCAAGCACATTCTCCGGCGTTTTCGTGCCCTATCAGGGTGGCTTGACAAGGAAAATCGTTAGAGGAACTGCAGGGAAACTTGTGAAAGTTATCAATTCGTGACCTAATATGGATGCGTTGAGGAGTAGATTCGTGCGTGGACCATGGGTCGCAGAATGAGAGGCGGCGACGACACTCGCCGGATGCAGTCGAGATCCCCAGCATCGAGCCTCCCGGCTCGACCCCGACATCCCCAGCTCCATGATTGAGGAACGATATGCCGTCGATCCAGTCCCTGATCTCTGGGAACTCACGACGAAGCTCGGACAGCCGGTCTCGCGTTCGGTCGGTCATCTGCGCGCTCCTCGCCCTCACTGTGCTCCTGTCGATGAGCGGTGTCCTCTGGGCTCCTGACCCGGGTCATGCTGCGGAGACGACGACGCGCGACGACGCATCGACCGAGGCGGCAGCCGCGTCGCCGCAGTCCGGCCTCGGCGCGGGACCCGGCGAAGGATCGTCATCCCCGACGCCGAGTGAAACCTCCGGCGGATCGGGCCTGTAGGACAGCGGAGACGCTGCTCCGTCGAGCCCGAGCCCCTCTGAGCCGGCGCCGTCGGGACCGGCGCCATCCGAATCCGCGGAACCGACCGAGCCCGCGCAGGCCCCGATGCCGTCCGTGCCGGCACAGGCAACGATCGCCTGTGGGCCGGGCATCGTCTATTCGATCACCCAGCAGGGGCAGCTCCAGGAGACACGCGGCGGCAACGTCACCAACGTCGGCTTCTCGCTCGGGAGTGACACCTTCAACGGCCTCGGCATCGGAACCGGCGGATCATCGATCTACGCCTACACTCGAAATGACGGCCGGGTGCCGACGATCTACAAGTTCAACACGAGCACCGATCGTTGGGAGACCACCGGCGTCACCTACGACACGAGCAGAGACGGGTACAGCGGTCAGTTGACGACCGGAGCGGTCGACCTCTCCTCCCAGAACGGGACCTATTACTTCGGCGGACTGACGAACGCCGGGTCGGACGGCTTCATCGGCAAGGAATTCAAGCTGTGGCGCTACAACCCGACGACGAAAGCCGTCTCCTTCGTCGGAACGATCGATACGTCGCAGGGTGCGTCCAGGTCGGCGCCCAATGGAGACATCGCCTTCGACTCTCAGGGCAACCTGTTCATCGTGCGCGGTGTCGGCAGCACCGCGACGGTCTTCAGTGTGACGAACGACGCCTTGGCTGCAGCCCGCGGCGGCAATATCCAGGCATCGGCCTCAGGGTCGATTCAGACGAGCAACGCCAACGTCAACGGGATTGCGTTCGATGCCAACGGCAAGGTCTACCTCGGCGGCGCCAACGAAATCTGGTCGTACGACATGCCGCAGTTCACGACCCCCAGCCGATTCTCCACTGCGGGCGGAACGACCGACCTCGCGTCCTGCTCCTCGCCGGCGACGATCACCCTGGAGAAGGACGTCAGGGGTCGCGTCAATTCCGGTGACCAGTTCGGGCTCAGTCTCAACCAGGGGGCCAACAACCTCGGCGGGAATGTGACTGCGGGCTCGGACACCGGGGTGCAGGATGAAGTGGTCGGGCCGTTCCCCGTGGTGCGGGGGAACGATATCACGTTCTCCGAGACCGCTTCGGGAACCACCGATCTCAGCAAGTACGCCACGAGTTATCAGTGCACGGCTGGGGGGCAGCCGATCAGCGGCGCATCGGGCAATGGACGATCCGCGACGGTGAGAATCCCGCCGAGTGGCGGCGGTGAAATCGTCTGTCGATTCACGAACACGCCTCTGACCGCGAATGTCACCATCAACAAGAAGACGCAGAATACTTCAGGTGGGAACGAACAGAACGCGTCCGGCTGGACGGTCGGTGCAACGACCTCGGCGACGACGGGCACGGCGAATCAGGCTCCGATTAACACAACTCAGACCACCGATTCCGCCGGCAACGCGAAGTGGACGATCACGTTCGGATCTCTCTCGTCGCGGGCGAACCTCTCAGTGTCGGAGACGCAGCAGTCCGGCTTCGCCTTCTTCAGCGGCACGTGTCGGATCACCCGGCTCGACGGGACGACTGCGAATGTCACGCTCAACGGGGCGAACAGTCAGACGCTGTCCTCGGCGATCCAACCCGGAGATCAGGTCGATTGCAGCTACATCAACCGCCAGCAGGCCGCGGATGTCACGGTGAATAAGAACTGGGTCATCGATGGCAGAACCGTGGCCGACGGGCAGCAACCCGGGGGGATGAGCGCGAAGCTCCTCCTCGACCCCGCCGGGCAGCCCGCGGGCGATCCCGCGTTCGGGCAGAAGCGCACGGGTTTCGCGGTCAACGACACGGTGAGGATCGGCGAGACGACGACCTTCGATGAGCGGGCAGTGCCCGGCTGCTCGGTGAAGACTCGCACGATCTCGGGTCCCGGCATCACCGGCACCGTGCCGTTGACCGACAACTTCTCGACGAGGCTGCCGGGCGCGAGCAACACGTACACGGTGACGAACACCGTCGAATGCCAGACGCTGACGATCACCAAACAGGTCGACAACGACAACGGCGGCACGCTGACAGCGGCTGACTGGAATCAGAAGCTCTGCGCGACCCCGAACGGCGGCAGCCGGCTGACGTTCGACTCCGGTGAGAAGAAGTACGTCGCCGCTGGATCGTTCGTCATCTCCGAGGACACTCTCGCCGGCTACGACCAGGAGTCGATCACGTGCACGGGTGGAACCTACAACGAGGCGACGAAGACCGTGTCGATCGCCGCCGGTCAGAACGCGAACTGCACGGTGACGAACGCGGACTCCTCCGGCACGGTGTCGTGGGAGAAGGTCAACGCCTCCGGTGACAGCCTCGACGGATCCGAATGGACCCTGCGCGGGCCCGACGGCACCGAGGTCGACATCACCGACTGTGTGGCCGCCTCGGCGGATGCCTGCGATGGCCCCGACCAGGATCCTGCGGCAGGCAAGTTCCTCATCAAGGGTCTCAAGTGGGGTGACTACGCCGTCGTGGAGACGCGCGCTCCGGCCGGGTACGTCCTCGATGAGACCGAACACGACTTCTCCATTACCCGCGAACGGCTCGACCATCAGTTCGATGCGCCGTTCGTCAACAAGCAGGCCGATTCGCCTCAGCTGCCGATGACCGGCGGCACGGGCACGATCGGTTACGTCATCGGCGGGGTGGTCCTCCTCCTTGCCTGTGTCGCGGGTGCGATCTGGCACAACCGCCGGCGAGCACTGGGAAGGAGCTGACGCACTGTCCCATCACCTGATGTGAGGGGACAGGACGCTGCTCCGCGCCTCTCACCGGCTCCCCTGAAGTACCTATCTGACAACATCACCGAAAGGAACAACACCCCCATGCGAGCGAATCTGTTCAAGCGAGTGAGGTGGATCCCCGCCCTCGCCGCTGCAGCCGCACTGAGTCTTGCCGGCATCACCGCTCCGGCTCCGGCCGAAGCGGCCGCAGGCAACATCAACCCGAACACCCCGTCGTCGCTGACGATCAACAAGTACGACGGCGACCAGGGCCCGCGCGGCGACGGCACGAAGATCGACGACACGTCGAACCTCGGCTCGCCCCTGGCCGGCGTCGAGTTCACGATCACCCCGATCACCCAGAAGGGCGGCCAGGCGATCGACCTCGACACCGATGCGGGCTGGAACCTCATCGACGGCGCGACCGTGGCCGACGTCAAGGGCGGCGGCTACACGCGCGGCACGCCCCAGACCGTGACGACCGACGCCAACGGCACCGTCACCGCGGATCTGCCGCACGGCTTCTACCTCGTCGAGGAGACCGGCACCGGCAGCAACAACGTCATCTCCCCGGCTGAGCCGTTCCTCGTCACCCTCCCGCTGCCGCAGACCGGTGGCAAGTGGCTCTACGACGTCAACGTCTACCCGAAGAACAAGACGAACCAGACGAAGCCGAAGAAGGAAGTCTCGGCTCCCACCGGCATGGAGATCGGCAATGACGTCACCTGGACGATCACCTCGCCGGTGCCGCCGATCGCCAAGGACGACACCTACAAGTCCTTCACCATCACCGATAGCCTCGACCCGCGTCTGACGTGCAAGAGCATCACGGTCGAGGGCTTCACTGCCGGCACCGACTACACCGTCGACTGCTCGGGCCAGACCGCCAACGTCGAATTCACCTCGGCCGGCGTCGCGAAGCTCCAGGCCGGCCAGGAGATCAAGACCCGCATCGTCACCACCGTGAACAGCCTCGGCGACAACGGTGCGATCACGAACGAAGCGATCGTCACGACCAACGGCTCGAAGGTCACGACGAACCCGGCGCAGACGAACTGGGGACGCCTCGAGATCCTCAAGATCGCCGACAACGATCAGGCCGCGACACTGGCCGGAGCGGTCTTCGAGATCTACGAGGACCGCAACGGCGAGCCGATCGGCGAGCTGACGACCGGTGCCGATGGCAGGGCGACGATCCGTCTGTGGGTCGGCAACAACGACGTCACGGCCAAGGACTACTGGCTCAGGGAGACCAGGGCACCGGCCGGTTACACCCTTCCGCAGGATCCCTGGACCGGACCCGTCTCCGTCAAGGTCGGCGGCGAGTCGAACCCCGTGACGGTCGACATCTCGAACAAGCAGAAGGACCGCGGTGAGCTGCCGTTCACCGGTGCCAACGGTCAGCTGATGGCGATGATCATCGGCATCGCCCTGCTGCTGCTCGCAGTCGGTGCCGCCGTCATGCGCTACACCCGCCGGGCTCGCCAGAACTGAGACCGGAACCCTGATCCGCGGCGGCGGTGAACCGCCGCCGCGGACCGGGACACCGTGAGGGCCGGGCGACACCACGTCGCTCGGCCCTTGCCCAATGGCCCTCCCAACCATCAAGCTGGAGCTATGACCGCAACCCTGACCGAGCCTGCAGCATCGGGACCGCCACCGCAGAAGCCGAAGTGGCGGCTGTCGGTGCCCGCTGTCATCATCGCGGTCCTCGGTCTCGTCGGCACGTGCGTGTGGACGTATCCGATGATGGCGGCGTGGCTCAACCAGATCGACCAGTCGAAGGTCATCGAGAACGCGACAACGACGAACGATCCCAACGCGCCCGACAACGCCAAGCAGCTCAAACTCGCCGAAGAGTACAACGAGAAGCTCGAGGCCGGCAGCGCGATGATCGCGAAGAACGAACGTCTGCCCCAGTACAACGGTCCCGCCACCGGCGGCGGATCCGAGGGCAGCGACGCGCTCAACTACAACGACATCCTCACGAGTCCCTCGACCGATGTGATGTCGCGCATCCAGATCCCGAAGATCAACCTCGACCTGCCCATCTACCACGGCACCTCGGACGAGACCCTGCTCAAGGGCATCGGCCATCTCGAGGGCACCGCGCTTCCCGTCGGCGGCGAGGGCAACAACACCGTCGTCACCGGCCATCGCGGTCTCGCCGAGGCGGAGATGTTCACCAACCTCGACAAGATCGGCAAGGGCGACTACTTCACGTTCAACACCTTCGGCCGGGTCATCACCTACCGGGTCATCGACACGAAGATCGTCGACCCCGACCAGACCGAGACCCTTGATCCCGTCGCCGGCAAGGACCTCGCGACGCTCGTGACCTGCACGCCGCTGGGCATCAACACGCAGCGCATCCTCGTCATCGGCGAACGCGTCATCCCCACCCCGCCCGAAGCGCTCAAGGACGCCACCCAGCCGCCGGACGTCCCCGGCTTCCCGTGGTGGGCCGTCATCATGGGCGGTGCCGCACTCGCCGCCGGCGGATATGTCTGGTTCTCCGGCATGCCGCTCAAGCCCAAGAAGAAGAAAACCGCCCCCGAACGCCCCGCACACTGAACCTTTCCGCCTTCGGCATCGTGTAGTCGGTGACGACAGCGGTGTCACGGCGGAAGCGGGGGAGCAGGGCAGATGAGAGGACGCAGAGCCCAAGCGCTGCGAGACGTGCATGATCACCATGCCGCCTCGCTGTGGCGCTTCGCGATGTCCCTGACCGGTGATGCCGCCGAGGCCGACGACGTCGTCCAGGAGGCGCTGCTGCGGGCGTGGAAGACCCCGAAGATCCTCGCCGAACCGCCCGAGGAGATCCGCGGCTGGCTCTTCACCGTCACCCGCAACCTCGTCATCGACCGCACCCGCAGCGCACCGCGGCGGCGCGAAGCGACCGTCGATGAGCTGCCCGACCGGCCGGTGGCCGACCGCGTCGACGACGTCCTCGATTCGATGATGATCCACGAGGCGCTCGCGACCCTCAGCGAGTCCCACCGCACGGTCATCATCGGCGCCTACTATCAGGCTCAGACGGTCGCCGACCTCGCCGCTCGGCTCGGCATCGCCGAAGGCACCGTGAAGTCGCGACTCCACTACGGGATGCACGCTCTGCGGTTGGCGCTCAAGGAGAGAGGGGTCAGCAGATGACCATCGACGATCACAGCGAGTTCGAGGACTGGGACGGCGCCTACGTCCTCGGCGCGCTCTCCCCGGCTGACCGGCGCCGCTTCGAGGCCCACCTCGAGGTCTGCGCGCGGTGCCGCACCGCGGTCGCCGAGCTCGCGGGGATTCCCGGACTGCTCGGCCGGGCCGATCCCGCTGCGCTCCCGGACGCGCACAACCCCACCGCCGAGGCGGTGCCCGAGTCAGCGGAGAAGGAGCCGGCCCCGAATCTCCTCGACCTCACCATGTACCGTCTCGAGGCCGAACGCAGCCGCCGCCGGATGAGATGGGCGCTGCTCAGCGCCGCCGCGGCCGTGCTCGTCGCCCTCGCCGTCATCCTCGTGCCCCGCGTCGTCGACACCGATCCGCCGGACGTCACCGCCGCGATGCAGCCGGCGGTCGCCACGCAGCTGACCGCGGCCCTCGAGCTGCGGCAGGTCGCGTGGGGGACGAAGATCATGGTCAGCTGCGACTACCCGGACCGGTCGACATGGCCGGATCCGGATTCGCCGCCGAGCTACGTCCTCGACGTCACCGACAGTGAGGGCCGGACGAGCCAGGCGGCGACGTGGAATGCCGTGTCCGACAAGCAGGTCACCGTCGACGCGGCCACGGCGACCCGCCTCGGCGACATCGTCACGATCACCATCCGCACCGCCGACGGGACGACGATTCTTTCGAAAGACGTCTGAGCGGTGAACCTTTCTGCGGCCGGTCTCGTGTCTCTGACAACCGCGTTCGCGGTTGCACGACGACGAAAGGATCGCACCGATGTCCACGAAACTCTCCGCCCTCCTGGCGGCCTCCGCTCTCGTCATCGCCGGTCTCAGCGGCTGCGGCTCCACCGACGGCGGTGACAGCGCCGCCGAGACGAGGGCCCCCGAATCGAGTTCCGCCGACATGGGCGCGGCGACGATGTCCCTGTCGACCGCGGACTCCGACCTCGGTGAGATCATCGTCGACGGGGAGGGGAAGACCGTCTATCAGTTCGCGAAGGACACCCAGGGCACCGACGCCTCGGCGTGCGAAGGCGACTGCGCCGCGAAGTGGCCGGCGGTGCCCGGCGACGGAGAGGTCGAGCTCGACGGCGTCACCGGGGAGACGGGAACGATCACCGGTGTCGACGGGAAGCCGCAGCTCACCCTCGACGGCTGGCCGCTCTACTACTTCGCCGGTGACGAAGCCGCCGGCGACACGAAGGGCCAGGGACTCATGGACGCCTGGTGGGTGCTCGCTCCCGACGCCAAGCCGATCATGTGATCGACGCCGGGTGCGGCTGACCGCGGCCGCACCCGGTGCCCGTGGTCGCCTGCCGCGGACGACAGGTCACCTGAGCGGTGCCTGGACGGTTCGCGCGGTGTGCGTGTGGGAGGATTGAGGGCGTGCCGAACGATCTTCACATCCTCACCCCCGACGGTCTGCCGTCGCTGACGGACAAGCCCGGGGTCTCCTACATCATGCCGGTCCTCAACGAGGCCGAGCACATCGCGCAGGCGATCACGACGATCCTCTCCCAGGACTACGACGGAGAGAAGGAAATCGTCCTCGCTCTCGGCCCCTCGACCGATGACACGAACGTCATCATCGCGGCCATGGCCGCCGCTGATCCCCGCATCCAGACCGTCGACAACCCCGAGGCCGCCACCCCCATCGGCCTCAACCGGGCCTTCGCCCACACGCGGCACCCGGTGATCATCCGCGTCGACGCGCATTCGGGTCTCGAACCCGACTACACCCGGCAGGCGATCGACACCCTGCGGACGACGCACGCCGCCAACTGCGGCGGCCTCATGCGCGCCCGCGGGAAGACCGCCTTCCAGAAGGCCGTGGCCCGGGCGTACATGTCGCCCATCGGCCTCGGCGGACCCGCCTACCACTCCGGTGACGAAGCCGGCGAGGCCGAATCGGCCTACCTCGGCGTCTACCGGCGTGAGGTCTTCGAAGCCCTCGGCGGGTTCGACGAGGACATCCGACGCGGACAGGACTGGGAGCTCAACCTCCGCATCCGTTCGGCCGGGGGCCGGATCTGGTTCAACCCCGACATGGAGGTCACGTACTGGCCGCGCGGGTCATGGTCGAAGATCGCCCGCCAGTTCTGGGCCACGGGCATCTGGCGGGCCGAGCTCATCCGCCGCTACGGGTCGAAGAACTCGCTGCGCTACTTCGCGCCGCCGCTGCTCGTCCTCGGCATGACCGCGAGCGTCATCGAGGCGCTCCTGCAGCTGAGCGGCCGGACGAAGACCTGGCCGAAGTTCCTGCGCCGCTTCACCTCCCTCGTCCACGTCCCGAGCTTCACGTATGTCGCGGGCATCATCGCCGCCGCGGGTGCGGCGAAGGACTGCGGGATCCGGGAGCGCTTCTGGTTCGGCCTCATCCTGCCCACCATGCACCTGAGCTGGGGGGCGGGCTTCCTCCGCGGCCTCGTCACCGGTGCCGGATCGACGAAGGACGGCAGCCGATGAGCCGACGCAAACGGCACAACCCGGCCGATGACGGGAAGGACAGGGACGACCTCGGTGAGGGCCGCCTCGGCGAGGATGACCTGAGCACTGACCGCATTCCGATGCCCGAGCGGCCGGAGCCGAAGAAGTTCAACGCCCCGCTGTGGGCCGGTGCCGTCGTCGTCATCGCCGTCGTCGCCGTTCTCCTCGTCAACGTCTTCGGGCACAAGGAGCGGCTCACCGTCGACGCCCTCACTGCTCCTGCGGTCGCTGCGCTCGACGGCGGCTCCGAGGTCTATCCCGCGAACTCCGAGCTCGCGTTCACGGAGAACGTCAAATTCGGGTACCTGCCCGCGCCCACGCTCACCGTCCTCGGCGACGGCACGGTCGTCGCCGCCGACCCGGAGACCGCGGCCGAGACGATGGGCCTGAGCGACGGACTCGAGGGGCTGACGACCGCGCAGTTCCTCGACCGCACGATCACCCCGCCGCGGCAGGACACCGAACCGGGCACACCCGTGACGTGGGACAAGCTCGTCGACGACGTCGCCGGCAGCACCGTCATCCTCCCGCTCATCCCCGACTCCGCCACCGCGGGTCCGGCACTGCAGACGATCGCAGATGCGGACATGGCCGCCTCGGCGATCGTGCGCACCGCAGACCCGACCGTCGCCCGCGCGGCCGCGGATGCCGGGATCGCTGCGATGTTCGTCGGGGACACGTCGACGGCGAACCCGGAGGATCTCACCGCCGCGGGGTACACGATGATCGCCGTGCCGAGCGAGGCCGTGGCGACGTGGACCGAGACCGACCTCACGGTGTGGGCGACCGACGTCACGGACAAGCAGCAGCTCGACGCGCTCGCCGACCAGGGGATCCTCGGAGCGCTGAGCACGAACCCGTATGCGATCCAGCCCTCGGCCGTGAAGACGAACTGAGCGACGACCAGGCCGACACTCCACCGATCCGACACCGCACTGGACTGACACCGTACTGATCCGACACCGACACCGAGCATCCGTTCGACGACCAGGAGAGACCATGACCCAGCCCATCGGCAACCCCTCGCACATCGGCAACCTCAACGCCGGACAGCTCGGCCCGCAGCCGACGTTCCTGCCCGACGACCACCCCGACGTCGAGGCGAAGCGCCGGCTCGACGCCGGTGAGGAGGCCCTCGACATCGTCGCCGACCTGCCCGCCTCCTCGCTGGCCTGGGCCGTGCTCGCCGACGAAGCCCACGACGAGGGCCGCATGGTCGACTCCTACGCGTACGCCCGCGTCGGCTACCACCGCGGACTCGATGCCCTGCGCGCCGCCGGGTGGCGCGGCGCCGGCCCGATCCCGTGGTCGCACGAGGTCAACCGCGGATTCCTCCGCGCGCTCTACGCCCTCGGTCGCGCCTCGGCGGGCATCGGGGAGAGCGAAGAGGCCGCGCGCATCGAGGAGTTCCTCCGCTCCTCCGACCCGACGGCGATCGACGCGATCACCGCGGGGGAGTGAGCTGCGGTTTCGCGCGCGTGAGCCAGGGCCACACGCAGGCGTAAGCACCGCGGGCTGACACAACCGGTGCGCCGGGTGCGATGATCAGGGTATGAGCGCTTCCTTCGACGACCTCATCGCACTCGGCAGCTCGGCCGACGTCTCCGGGTGGGACTTCGCCTGGCTTGCCGGGCGGGCCACCGAGGAGCGGCCCCCGTGGGGCTACGCCCGGCAGCTGGCTGACCGACTGGCGGTCGCCTCGGCGTCGCTCGACATCCAGACCGGCGGTGGGGAAGTCCTCGCCGAGGCGGCGGTGGTCCCGCCGACGGCCGTGGCCACCGAATCGTGGCCGCCGAACATCGCCCGCGCCACCCGCCTGCTCCATCCGCGCGGGGTCGTTGTCGTCGCCGACCCCGACGAACCTCCGCTGCCGTTCGCCGAGGCGGCCTTCGACCTCGTGACGAGCCGACATCCGGCGACGATCTGGTGGGACGAGATCGCCCGCGTCCTGACACCCGGTGGCACGTACTTCGCCCAGCACGTCGGGCCGGCGAACGTCTTCGAGCTCATCGAGTTCTTCCTCGGTCCGCAGCCCGAGGCCCGGCTCGGACGGCGCCCGGAGGCCGAGGCCGCGGCCGCCGAGGCGGCGGGACTGAGGATCGTCGACATGCAGACGGCCCGTCTGCGCATCGAGATCCACGACGTCGCCGCCGTCGTCTACCTGCTGCGCAAGGTCATCTGGTGGGTGCCCGGCTTCACCGTCGAGCGCTATCGCGATCGCCTGCGCGACCTCCATGACCGCATCGAATCCGAGGGGCCGTTCATCGCCCATGCGACCCGCCACCTCATCGAGGCGCGGAAGCTGTGACGGGGCTCGTCGAGACCCAAAGGTGGTCGCTGCTGCCGACGGGGATCCTCTGGATCATCGCACCGCTGTGGTACCTCCTGTGCGAGGCGATCACCGCGCTCGCCTTCCCCGGATACGACTACGCCACGTTCTACATCAGCGACCTCGGGGTTCCGGGCACGACGACATTCCAAGGACGCGAACTCGCCTCGCAGATTCCACAGGTGATGGACGCCGGATTCATCGGCCAGGGTCTGCTCTTCCTCCTCGGCCTCGTTCTCGCGATGCCTGCGCTGTAACCCGGGCTCGGACGGGTCGGCCTCCTCCTCGTCGGGTGTCTCCATGCCGCAGGCATCGTGTTCGTCGCCCTCGTTCCGGGATCGCCGGAGAACGTCGCGAACGGTCTCATCGTCATCCACGCCCTCGGGGCCGTCGCTGCGATCCTCGGCGGCAACTGTGCCGCACTCCTCTCGGTCGCGCCGCTGAAGGATCTCGGGCAAGTGCGCTGGAGCGGGGCAGTGCTCGGGGCACTGGGCATCGTCAGCGGTCTTCTCCTCACGGTCCATGTGCTTCTGCCCGACGGGGTGTGGGAACGCGGGGCGGTCTACCCGTTCCTACTGTGGGAACTCATCATCGGCGCGGCGCTCTGCCTGCGCAGCCGGACGAGCGCATGAGGCGAGCACCGCACGGATCCCGAGGGGCGCGCGGGCTGAGGCGATAGGATTGACCGATGGTCGCGGAGCCGGTTCGCCGGCGGGAAGGCAGGTCATGGGCAGCGATGCGGTGGAGCGGTCCGACGTCTACGACGTCGACGCGAGCGACCCGAGCCACAGCCTCATCGACCGCTCGGGCATGGACCCGGCCGAAGTCGCCCAGATCACCGAGCTGATGACCGCCTTCGGTGAGCTCCGCGAGGCCGAGGACGCGCTCTCCGAAGCCTCCCGGGCCTACATGCATCTCGGCACAACCGATATGAAGGCACTCCACTACCTCATCGTCTGCCGCCACCGGAACATCCTCGGCACCCCGCGCGGCATCGCCGACCATCTGTCGATCACCCCGGCCGCGACGACGAAGCTCCTCGACCGGCTCGAACGCGGGGGACACGTGACACGATCCGCGCACCCGTCCGATCGGCGCGCGCTCACCGTCTCGATCACCCCGGCGACGTACGCCTCGGCGATGGAGACCGTCGGCCGCGCCCAATCCCGTCGCTTCCACGCCGCGGCCCGCCTGACGAGCGCCGAGCGCGACGTCGTCATCCGCTTCCTCCGCGACACCCGCAACGAGATCGCACTGAGCGAGCAGGCATGGGCAGGCGGCACCGAGGCGGCGGGAGGTGCCGGTGCTGCGGCGGAATCCGCGGGGGACAGTTCAACCGAGGTCGCAGAGAACAGCTCCACGGACTGACCCTTCCACCTCGGCGGTGGACACGTGGCCCGGCCGACCGCCTCGGCGATGCTCAGCGCTGAGCGAGCAGCCGCGTCGGACTCCTCCTCGCTCCTGAACGATCGTGCTCACCCGCCGCGTCCCGTCCCTCCGGTGGGGTCGTCGGCGTTCGGCGCGACAGCTGGGACGGCCACCACAGGCGATCGCCGATCCACAGCGCGAGGGCCGGGACGAGGAGCGTGCGGACGATGAGGGCGTCGAGGAGGACGCCGAGGGCGACGATGATCGCCAGCTGGAGCAGGAACTGGATGGGGATGACGATGAGGGCCGCGAACGTCGCGGCGAGAACGACACCGGCGCTCGTGATGACGCCGCCGGTCACCGACAGGCCCCGCAGCGTGCCCTCGCGGGTGCCGTGGGCACGCGTCTCCTCGCGAACCCGGGTCATGAGGAAGATGTTGTAGTCGATGCCGAGCGCGACGAGGAAGATGAACGCGTACAGCGGCACCGAGGGGTCCGACTGCGGCTGCCCGATGACCTGGAAGATCAGCGCGCTGACGCCGAGCGCGGTGCCGAAGCTGAGCACCGTCGTCGCGAGCAGGACGAGTGGCGCGACGAGGGAGCGCAGGAGGAGCGCGAGCATGAGCGTGATGACGACGAGGACGATCGGGATGATGACCGTTCGATCATCTGCCGAGGTGGCATTCGTGTCGAGATCGACCGCGGTGCTGCCGCCGACGAGCGCCCCGAAGGGGCCGACGCTCTCCCTGAGGTCGAGGATCGTCTGCTCGGCGACCAGCGAATCGGCCGGATCGGACAGGGTGACGGAGAAGAGCAGCCGTCCGTCCACCTCGGTGGGGGAGGCGCTGCCCGCAGGGCCGGCCGGTTGGGCCGACCCCGCGGCATCGAGGGGGATGGTTCCGGAGGGGGAGTCCTGGGAGACGAGCGCGACGGCGTCGACACCGGGGGTGGCGGTGATCGCGGCGGCGACGTCGCTGCGCTCGGGGGCAGGGGCGAGGACATAGGCGGGGGTGCCCGAGCCGCCGGGGAAGTGCCGGTCGATGACGGCTTGACCGTCCCGGGCCTGGCTCTCCCCGAGGACGAACTCGCTCTGCGGGACGCCCTCGGCGTCGAGGACGAGCAGGCCCGCGCACCCGAGGACGAGCAGGGCCGTGACCCCGACCGCCACCCGCTTGGGCGCGGCGGCGACGAGGCGGCCGATGCGCGCCCACACGCCGGTGGCCTCGGGTCCGGTGAGCACCGGGTGCGGGGAGCCGAACCGGGGTGCCCGCGGCCAGAACGCGACCCGACCGCACGCGGCGAGGAGGGCGGGGAGGAACGTCAGCGAGGTGAGCACCGCGCACACGATGCCGATCGCCGCGACGGGACCGAGCGCGGAGTTCGACCCGAGGTCCGACAGGAGCAGGCAGAGCAGACCGACGATGACCGTGCCGCCCGAGGCGGCGATCGGCTCGAGCACACCGCGGACCGCCCGCACGGCCGCGCTCACAGCCGACGACTCGTCGCGCAGCTCCTCCCGGTACCGGGCGATGAAGAGCAGCGAGTAGTCGGTGGCGGCGCCGATGACGAGGATGAAGAGGATCCCCTGCACCTGGCCGTTGAGGGTGACGAGACCCGCCCGGGCGAGGGCGACGTTGAGCAGCACCGCGGCGCACAGGGCCGTCATCGAGCTCAGGAGCACGAGGATCGGCAGCAGCGGCGAACGGTAGACGATGACGAGGATGACGAAGACGACGGCGAGGGCGACGAGGAGGAGGATCCCGTCGATGCCGGAGAACGCCTCCTGGAGGTCCGCGGTGAAGCCGGCCGGACCGCTCACCCACACGCCGAGATCCTCCGGCAGCACCGTCCCGGCCTCTGCGGTGAGCGCGGCGACGGCGTCACCGGTCTCCGCGTCCGCCGGGATCGCGACGACGACCTCGGCGGCCTCGCCGTCGGCAGCAGGGATGACGGGTGAACTCGTCGCACCGGCCACGACCGCATCGGCCCCATCCGCCAGCGTCGTGAGTCCCGCGAGATCCTCAGGCGTGAGACCGCCTGGGCGTTCGGCGACGATGACGGCGGGGATCGCATCGGAGCCGGTGAACTCGGTGATCTCGGACTGCACCTGCGTCGATTCGGCGCTGTCGGGCAGGAAGCTCGCCCGCTCGTTCGAGGAGACCTCGCTGATGTCCCCGAAGCTCATCCCGCCGACGGCGAAGACCGCGAGCCAGACGACGATGAGCAGGGCCGGGATGAGCACGCGAAGGACGCGTGGGGTGCCGCCGGTCCTGTCGTTCATGCGGTAAGTATTTCACTAAGTTAACTAAATGGCCACCGAGGTGGTTCGACAACCTCGGCGCGGGCGGGGACGGGGAGCCGCCGCGGCGAAGTCCTGGAGGGGAGGCGAACGCAGCGATGCCCGGGTCCGGCACCGTCCCACTGGGGACGGCGCGGACCCGGGCATCGCGGGTGCCCTGAGCGGTCAGCCGATCACGGTGACCACTGAGGCTCGAGCGGATCAGCCGGCGCGGTACTTGTCCTCGATCGCCTTGCCGACCTCCTCGTCGATCTTCGTCCAGTACTCGAAGACGCGGGAGAGGACGGGCTCCTCGACATCGCCGAGCATGTCGACGATCGTGTCGACGAGGTCGGCGCGCTCCTGGTCGGTGTAGACCTCGCGGACGAGCGTGTGGGCCTGACCGAAGTCGCTGTCATCGCGGTGCAGGGTGTAGGCGCTGCGGACGAGTTCGCCGTCGGCCTCCCATCCGTTGTCGACGACACCTTCCGTGTCCTGGTAGGCACGACCGTACGAGTTCGGAGCGTACACGGGAGCAGCACCGGTGTGGTGGTACTGCATGTGCCCTTCCTTGTCGTAGTTGTTCGTCTTGATGATCGGCGCATTCACCGGCAGCTGGTTGAAGTTCGTGCCGATGCGGTTGCGCTGGGCGTCCGGGTAGGAGAACACCCGACCGAGGAGCATCTTGTCCGGGGAGACGCCGGTGCCCGGCACCGTGTTCGACGGGCTGAAGGCGGCCTGCTCGATCTGCGCGAAGTGGTTGATCGGGTTCTGGTTGAGCGTGAACCGACCGACCTCGTGGAGCGGGTAGTCCTTCTTCGACCAGATCTTCGTGAGATCGAACGGGTTGAAGCGGTAGTCCTTCGCCTCGTCGTAGGGCATGATCTGCACGTGCAGCGTCCACGACGGGAAGTCGCCGCGCTCGATCGCCTCGAAGAGGTCGCGACGGTGGACGTCGGCATCCTCGCCCGCGAGCTTCGCCGCCTCCTCGTTCGAGATGTTCTCCACGCCCTGGTCGGTGTGGAAGTGGTACTTCACCCAGAAGCGCTCGCCCTCCTCGTTGACCCACATGTAGGTGTGCGAGGAGTAGCCGTTCATGTTCCGCCAGGTCTTGGGCAGACCGCGCGGACCCATGAGGTAGGAGACCTGGTGGGCCGACTCGGGCGAAAGGGTCCAGAAGTCCCACTGCATGTTCGGGCTGCGCAGGCCGGAGTCCGGCAGGCGCTTCTGCGAGTGGATGAAGTCGGGGAACTTCATCGGATCGCGGACGAAGAAGACCGGCGTGTTGTTGCCGACCATGTCGAAGTTGCCGTCTTCGGTGTAGAACTTCAGCGAGAAGCCGCGGACGTCGCGCCACGAGTCGGGGGAGCCGAGCTCACCGGCGACGGTGGAGAAGCGGGCGAGCATCGGCGTCTTCGTGCCGGGCTGGAGGAACTTCGCCTTCGTGTACTTCGAGACGTCCTGGGTGATCTCGAATTCGCCGAACGCTCCCGAGCCCTTCGCGTGCGGGCTGCGCTCGGGCACGCGCTCCCGGTCGAAGCGGGCGAGCTTCTCGACGAGCGCGACGTCATGGAGCATGAGCGGCCCGTTGGGGCCGACGCTCAGCGAGTAGGCATCCGACTGGCGCTGCGCCCCCTCCTCTGTCGTCGACGGCTTCTTCGGGTCGAACCAGGCATCAACTTGTTCTTCGGGCGTGGCCATATCTGCACTCCGTTCACATCGCTGTTGAAAGAGGACCGATCGGTCGCGGTGCCGCGACCGCCTCTGCTCCCACTCTAGGACGCGATCGCGCACCCGGCAAAGCATGTCAGCCTGTCCATACTCCACGGTCTGCGTCTTCTCAGGAACGGCGCCGGTGATGCGCTCGCCTCGCAGGTGAGACGCGGGAAGGTGGTCGGGTCGGGTGGACCTTTGGAGAACAGGAGGCTTGTCGGCAAAATCAGGCGGGCACCTGTCGGGCGGCGGTGTCTCCTCAGGCGAGGCTTCCGAGCCACCATCCGATTCCCGCGGCGGCCGTGGCCGTCACCAGGGTGCCGAGTCCGCTGACGAGGCTCGCGACCCACCGGCGCTGCTCGATGAGCCGGACGGTCTCATAGCTGGCCGTGGAGAACGTCGTGTATCCGCCGAGGAATCCCGTGCCCGCGACGAGCAGCCAGTCCGCCGGGAGCACGCGGACTGCCGCGAGTCCCGTGAGGAATCCGAGGACGAGGGAGCCGGAGACGTTGATCGTCATCGTCGCCCACGGGACCGCCCCGCGCGTGCGCGCCTTGATCGCCCCGTCGAGGACCATGCGCGCGACCGCGCCGATCCCGCCGGCGACGGCGATCGCTGCGAAGAGGAGGGGCGTCATCGGCCGGCCTCCTTGGCGGGTGCCGCGGTCGGCCGGTGCGTGAGCGTCCCGATGGCGATCCCCGCCCACGTCGCGAGCCCGCCGAGGAGGACCGTGCCGAGGCCGTAGGCGAGTCCGAGCGTCGTCGCCCCGGCGGTCGTCATCGCTCCGGCGGTGGCTCCGGAGGTTGCGCCCCCGCCGAGGAGGAGCGCCGTATCGACGGCGAGGGCGCTGTACGTCGTGAACCCTCCCATGAACCCGGTGCCGAGAAGGATTCGCGCTCTCAGGCGCCACCCGTCGTCGGGTCCGGTGCGGAGCAGCGCTTCGAGGAGGAGTCCGAGGAGGAACGCGCCGAGGAGGTTGATCGCGAAGATCGCCACCGGGATCCCAGCGAGGCTCGGCACCGCGAGGCCGAGCGCCTCCCGCGCGGCCGTGCCGGCAGTGCCGCCGAGGAGGGCGAGACCGAGGAGGCCCGAACGCTGGTGGAGGGGACGAGCGCTTCGCAGGGCGCTCGGGGCGGGGGAGTCGGGGTCTGTGCTCATCGTGGTCCTACCTTTCGGGCATGCTCGCGCCGGTCGAGGTAGGGACTGTTGTCGGTGCTCCCGTGGTCTGAGTTCACCTGGTCTGAGTTCACCGAGGTTGGGGACGGCGAGCCCCACCGCCGTGACGCGCGGACGCGTGCGCCACTGTCATTGTGGCACACGCGCACCGAGGCGGCCCAAACATCCGTCGGACCGCCTCGGCGAGGGACGGCGTCGGCTGATCCGTCAGGGCATCAGCCCTCGCGGATCGTCATCGAGGTGAGCTTGTCGCCGCTGGTCGTGAACGTGAACGACGAGCGGCCGTTGGCGTGATTCGATCGCCAGTCGCCGATGACCGTGACGGCGTTGCCGTCGACGTCGACCTCCTCGGGTGTCAGGGTGCCCTGCGAGCCGATGAACTCGCGGTCGCTCCAGCCCTTGATCTCGTCGCGGCCGGTGAAGGTGCGGCCCCAGTCGTCGACGAACGCGTCGTCGGTGAAGGAGTCGAGGAAGCCCTGCGCGTCGTGGGCGTTGACGATCTCGATGAAGCCGGCGACGGGGTGGGGGATGGCCTGTTCTGTCATAGCTGCTCCTTGTCGTGGGTGCTTTCAGCCTAGGGCTGGCAGTGCTGGCGGGGAAGGGGCTCGGATGCTCTGCGCTGCCGGCGGTTCAGCGAGTGCTGAAGCCGCCGTTGGGGAAGATCGTCTGGCCGGTGATCCACCAGCCGTCGGTGGTGAGGAACCGCACGATCGGGGCGATGTCCTCGATCTTCGTGAGCTGGTCGCCCATCGCCTGCGACTTGAGGAACTCGACGCGTTCGGGCGTCTCCTGTCCGTAGAGGAACGGTGTGTCCATGGGTCCCGGGGCGAGGGTGACGACGGAGATGCCGCGGTCGGCGAACTCCTTGGCGGCCGCGCGAGTGAAGTGCTCGACCGGAGCTTTGCCGCCGGCGTACGTCGAGTATCCGTCGGTGAAGGCCGCGAGCAGCGAGGTCGCCATCGTGACGATCTTTCCGTTGTCGGCGAGGCGCTTGCCGGCCTCCTTGATGAAGAAGTAGGCGGCCTTCGCGTTGACGTCGAACATCTCGTCGAACTCCTCCTCCGTCGTCTCGACGATGGGCTTGCGCAGGACCTTGCCGACGGTGTTGAAGGCGACGTCGATAGGGCCGAGCGCCGCGGCGGCGTCGACGAAGAGCGCCTCGACGTTCTTCGGCTGGGTGAGGTCGCCGGTGAGGAGCACGGCCGTCGCGCCAGCGGCTTCGACGGCCGCGAGCGTCTCCTCGGCCTCCGCCCGCGAGGATTCGGAGTTGTAGTGGATGGCGACGTTCGCCCCCGCCTCGGCGACCTGCCTTGCGACGAGTCCGCCGAGGTTCTTGCCGCCGCCGGCGATGAGGACGTTCTTGCCTTCGAGGGTGCGAGTGGTCATATCTGCTCCTTGGTGGTCGTGGCGTCGTGATCTCCGCAGGTGCCGTCAGTCGCGAGCTCCGCGGAGGCCGAATGTACCGCCGGTACATCCCGCTATATCGACACTACACGATAATATAGCGGGATGACAGAGGATGGTTTCGCCGATACACGGACGCGGCTGCTCAATGCGGCTGCGGACCTCATCGCGGCGGCGCCGGGCGAGGACTTCTCACTGCGTGCCGTCTGCGATGCCGCCGGGGTGAAGATGCCGACGCTCTACCACTTCTTCGGCAGCAAGCAGGGGCTCATCGACGCCGTTGTCGAGCGCGGCTTCGACATGTACCTCTCGGCGAAGTCCGACAGCGAGACCGGCGGCGATCCCATCCAGCAGCTCCGCCGGGGTTGGGACGCCCATGTCGCCTTCGGGCTGGAGAATCCCGGCTTCTACACCCTCATGTACGGCAAGGTCCGACCCGGATACTCGCCGGATGCGCAGTCGCGACCGGCCGAGATGCTTCGCACCCTGACGAAGCAGGCGGAAAACGACGGTCGGCTCGTCGTCGGCTATGAGGAGGCGGCAGCCCACATCATCGCGACGAACATCGGGGTGACGCTGCGCCAGATCATCCTCGGGCAGGCGGATCCGGATCTCTCGGCACATGTGCGCGAAGGTGTGCTCGCCGCGATCACCGGGACGGGACCCGCTGCCGTCGGCTCGGGGGCCGATGAGCGTCGCCTCGGGCACACGGTCATCGAACAGGCGGCCGCGCACCCGGAGATCCTCGGCGAGACGGAGACTCAGCTGCTCATCCAATGGATCGGCCGCCTCGGCGAGGAGTCGTCGCCGGCAGCAGGCCGCTGACGATGCTTTGGGGCGCTCACCTCGGCGCGAATGAAGCCGCTCATGACTGTCATGTCCGTCCCACCCCGTAGACTGTGCTGGTAATGACACCCCTCCTTTCACTTGAGGTGAAATCAACTCATGCCAGCAATCGTTGTCGTCGGCGCTCAGTGGGGCGACGAAGGTAAGGGCAAGACCACCGACATCCTCGGCACCAGCGTCGACTACGTCGTCAAGCCCAACGGTGGGAACAACGCAGGTCACACGGTTGTCGTCGGTGGTGAGAAGTACGAGCTCAAGCTGCTGCCGGCGGGAATCCTCTCGCCGAACGTCACCCCGGTCATCGGCAACGGCGTCGTCGTCAACCTCGAGGCCCTCTTCGAGGAGATCGACGCTCTCGAATCCCGCGGAGCCGACACCTCGAAGCTGCGGATCTCGGCGAACGCGCACGTCGTCGCGCCCTACCACCAGACTCTTGACAAGGTCACCGAGCGGTTCCTCGGCAAGCGCGCGATCGGGACGACCGGACGCGGCATCGGACCGGCGTACATGGACAAGATCGGGCGGCTGGGCATCCGCATCCAGGACATCTTCGACGAGTCGATCCTGCGGCAGAAGATCGAGGGGTCGCTGCACCAGAAGAACGAGCTCCTCGTCAAGGTCTACAACCGTCGCGCCGTGAGCGTCGACGAGGTCGTCGACTACTTCCTGCCGTTCGTCGAGCGCCTGCGTCCCTACGTCGCCGAGACCGAGCTCATGCTCAACGACGCCCTCGACCGCGACGAGGTCATCGTCATGGAGGGCGGGCAGGCGACGATGCTCGACGTCGACCACGGCACGTATCCGTTCGTCACCTCGTCGAACCCGACTGCGGGCGGATCGTGCGTGGGCTCGGGCATAGGGCCGACCCGCATCAACCGCGTCGTCGGCATCGTCAAGGCCTACACGACGCGGGTGGGCGCCGGACCGTTCCCCACCGAGCTCTTCGACGAGATGGGGGAGTACCTGCAGAAGGCCGGCGGAGAGTTCGGCGTCAACACCGGACGCCCCCGCCGCTGCGGGTGGTACGACGCGGTCATCGCGCGTTACTCCGCGCGCGTCAACGGCTTCACCGACTACGTGCTGACGAAGCTCGATGTCCTCACCGGCATCGAGCAGATCCCCGTCGCCGTGGCCTACGACGTCGACGGTGAGCGCTTCGACGAGATGCCGATGACGCAGACCGATTTCCACCACGCCACCCCGATCTACGAGTACTTCGACGGCTGGACCGAGGACATCTCGACGGCCCGGACCTTCGAGGACCTGCCGATCAACGCGCAGAAGTACGTCCTCGCGCTCGAGGAGATGTCCGGATCGCGGATCTCCGTCATCGGCGTCGGCCCCGACCGCGAACAGTCGATCGTCCGCCACGACCTGCTTGACTGACGGTCCTCCGCGGCGCGGTGGCCTGCCTGGCTGACGGTCCTGTGCCGCGCGGGGCGCGGTGGCCTGCCTGACTGATGGGGGCTCTCTCGCTGACACCGATGCGCAGGGCAGGGACCAGCTCAGCTGACGTCGACCTGCTCGACCGATGCTGATGCGCAGGGCAGTGACCTGATCGACCGACGCTGATGCGCACGGCGGCGACCTGCACGCGCGCCGGCCGCTGCGTGCGCCTTGGTCTGTCCGCTCAGCGTGGTCTGCTCATACAACGTGGTCTGCTCGTTCAACAGTTGGCGTGATTGTCACTGCCTCGGCGACTGCGCAGCTTTTCGTTCAACAGTTGGCGTGAAAAAGTCGTCTTCGGTGGCGACATTTTCACGCCAACTGTTGATTGAGCTGAGCCACGGGGCCCCTCCCGCCGCCCTATGCCACCGGGAATCATTCGGTTTTTAACAACAAGTGCCATCCCGGCTCCCATCAGGCATACTTGAGGCCAAAGTTGTTGAAGGTGATACGTTTGCCTCCCGCGCGAACGCCGCCGACCTCATCCCCCTAGGAGGACGCAATGGCCAAGACCCAACCGGAACCGGTTCGCGATCCGGACATCGATCACCTGCTCACCCCGAGCAACTGCGCCATCGCGCTCATCGACTACCAGCCCGGCCAGTTCGCGACCGTGAGCTCGACGACGAAGGACGAGATCCTCCTCGGCGTCGTCACCCTCGCGAAGCTCGCCCGGGCCTACGAGATCCCCACCGTGCTCTCGACCGTCGGCGTCGACCTCGGCGTCAACACCGGCACGATCACTGAGATCACCGACGAGCTGCCCGGAGTCGAGGAGATCGACCGCACGGGCGTCAACTCGTGGGAGGACGCGGACTTCCGCGCCGCGATCGAAGCGACGGGCCGCCGGAAGATCGTCATCGCCGGGCTGTGGACCGAGGTCTGCCTCGCGTTCCCCACCCTCGACCTCCTCGAGGAGGGCTACGACGTCTACCCCGTCATCGACGCCGTCGGCGGTGTCTCGACAGTCACCCACGACCAGGCGATCAACCGCATGGTCTCCGCCGGAGCCCACCCGATCACCTCCCTGGCCTTCGGCGCCGAGCTCATGCGCAACTGGGCGCGCCCGGACTCCGACCTCTACCGCACGATCATCAACGACTACTTCGCCCGCAAACGGGCGATCGGCGACGCGACCGGGGACGTCTTCAGCAGCTGAGGCACCACCTCGGCGCCGGACCGACCACCCGGTCACGGACGGTGCCGCAGCACCACGGCACCACCGCACCACGGCACCACCGCACCACCCACAACTGAACACTCCGGAGCTCACGCAGCGGCTCCGGGGACGAGCACGAGGAGACACCACCTCATGACCGAGGACGCGCAGCCGGCGCCCGACGCGCAGGCCGAATCCCCGCAGCAGACCGCGTCTGGGGCGCGGGTGGCCCTCGTCACCGGCGCGACCGGAGCGATCGGCGCCGCTGTCAGCCGCACCCTCGCCGAGCAGGGCATCCGGGTGGCCATGCTCGCCCGCAACCGCCGCCGCCTCGAGCGCCTCGCACAGCAGATCGACCGCCCCGACCAGACGCTCGTCGTCCGCGCCGACGTCACCGAGCCCTTCGACCTCGTCGAGGCGAGGGACGCGATCCGTGACCGCTTCGGCACCGACCCCGACCTCGTCATGGTCAGCGCCGGGGTGATGCGGGCGGCGAACTTCGAACAGTCCGTGCCCTCGGAGTGGAAGGCGATGATCTCGACGAACGTCGAAGGCGCCCTCTACACCGCGCAGACCTTCGCCGAGGGCCTGCTGAAGATCGGTGAGACGAGCCGCCCGGCCGACCTCATCTTCGTCGGTTCCGCCCCCGCCCAGCAGCGGACGAAGTCGTACGCGGTGTTCTCGGCGATGGCCGCTTCGGTCGAACAGCTCGCCAAGCACCTGCGCGCCGAATACGGCGACCGCGGAGTCCGCGTCCACCACATCGCCCCGTTCTACGTCACCTCCGAACTCGGAGCCGATATGAGCGACACCGAGCACTACCGGCGGTTCCAGGAGCGCGCCGACGAATTCGAATCCATCGACCCCGACCGTGTCGCGAGGCTCGTCTGCTTCATGACGCAGATGCCGGCGCGTGCCAACCTCGCCGCCGCGACGGTCCGACCGGTGAGGAGCTGATATGGCCAATCGCCTGACCGCGGGGCTCGCCGCGTTCTTCCGCACGGAGAGCGCCGGCGCCGTCGTCCTGCTCGCCGCCACCGCCCTCGCCCTCCTGTGGGCCAACCTGTCCCCGGACAGCTACAACGCCGTCATCCACACCGAGTTCGGGCTCGTCGCCGGCTCCGCCGAACTCGAGATGTCCCTCCAGCACTGGATCAACGACGCGGTGATGATGCTGTTCTTCTTCCTCGTCACCCTCGAGGTGAAGAAGGACGTCGTCCTCGGCGAACTGCGCTCGTGGAAGCGCGCGGCACTGCCGATCGTCGGCGCCGTCGCCGGACTCGTCGTGCCCGCGCTCATCTTCGTCGCCATCACCCGGGGCACCCCCGAGGTGGGGGCCTGGGGTGTCGTCATCTCCACCGACACCGCGTTCGTCGTCGGCATCCTCGCCGCGTTCGGCTCCCGCATCCCCGCGCAGCTGCGCGTCTTCATCCTCGCCCTCGCCGTCGTCGACGACATCGGGGCACTCGCCGTCATCGCCTTCTTCTACACCGAGGACATCAACCTCCTCTGGCTCGGAATCGCCGCGGCCCTCGCCGCCGTCACCTGGTTCGTCCAGCGGATGCAGGCGTGGCGCGGCCTCGTCTACGCCATCCTCGGCGTCTTCCTCTGGTTCGCCGTCCTCCAGTCCGGAGTCCACGCGACGATCGCCGGTGTCATCCTCGGCCTGCTCCTGCCGGTGTTCCCGCCGAAGCATCAGCTCGTCGACGAGGCGGAGGATCTCACGGCGAGCTTCCGCCGCAGCCCGAACGCCGAACGCGGCATGTCCGCGGCCGAGGGCATCCTCCGCTCGGTGTCGATCAACGACCGGTTCCAGCTCTCCCTGCGCCGCGTCGTCAGCCTCGTCATCGTCCCCGTCTTCGCCCTCGTCAACGCCGGCGTCCTCATCACGAGTGAGTCCCTGTCCCACGCCTTCGGCTCGGCCCTGACCTGGGGCGTCATCGCCGGTCTCGTCGTCGGCAAGTTCGTCGGCATCTTCGGGGCGACGATGCTCGGGCGGCGCCTGCACATCGGCGAGCTCTCCGAGGCCCTGCGCGCCCGCCACATCGCGTCGGGCGCTCTGCTCACCGGCATCGGCTTCACGATCTCCCTCTTCATCGTCGACCTCGCGATCACCGACCCGGTCGCCCAGTCCGATGCCCGCATCGGCATCCTCACCGGGTCCGCGCTCGCGGCCCTCCTCGGCGTCGTCAGCCTCCAGCTCACCGCCCGCTACGACCGCAAGCACGCCCCGGCGCGAGTGCAGCTCAACCGGCCGATCGACCCGTCCCGCGACCACATCTTCGGGCCGGCGGATGCGAGGAACTCGCTCACCGTCTACGGGTCGTTCGGCGGACTCGACGATGCCAACACCGAGGAGATCCTCGACCAGGTCATCGACCACTACGAAGGCGATCTCGCGTTCGTCTTCCGCCACATCCGCCCGACCGCCGACGGCGCCCCCGAGCAGACGGGCGAAGCGCTCGAAGCCGTGGCCTCCCAGCAGAAGAAGCTGTTCTGGCCGATGCGCCACGAACTCAACGAGATCAGTGAGGACCGCAGCTTGGACAACCGCGAACTCCTGCGCGCCAGCGTCAACGTCGGCGCCAACCTCAACCGCGTCGAGGACGACCTGCGCCGCGACGTCCACGTCTCCCGCGTCGACGAGGACTTCCTCGACGCGGAGAACATGGGCCTCCACTCCGGTCCCGTCCTCTTCGTCAACGGCCTCCTCTACGACGGGGACATGGAGCCGAACGCGATCATCGCCGACATCGACGCCACCAGTGCCGCCGAACCCGACGTCAGCGCCCGCCCCGATCACACGCTGACCTCCGACTGCGCCGTCCAGATCGGCCAGGCGCCGCGCGCGACCGCGGGAGGCCGGCAATGAGCGGGCCCCACGTCATTTCCGGCGGGGCCAGCGGCGTCGGCCTCGTCACCGCGCAGCGGTTGCTCGCCGGCGGTGAGTCCGTCGTCATCATCGACCGGGATGAGCTCCCCGCCGAGGTGGTCGACCAGCCGAATCTCACGTTCTTCCAGCGGGATGTCGGTGATCTCGCCGCGATGGCCGAGCTCGGCGTCGAGATCCGCGACCGCTGGCCGCAGTGCACCTCGGTGATCGCGAGCGCGGGCATCAACTACGTCGGGCCCTTCGCGGAGCTGCCGTTCTCGCAGTGGAACGAGGTGCTCACGACGAACGTCATCGGCGCCCTCCACCTCATCCATGAGGTCCTGCCGTCCCTCATCGCCACCGCCGGGGCGGGGGAGCGGGCCGACGTCATCACCATCGGGTCGATCGCCGACCAGAGCTACTTCCACGACGCGGCCGTCTACGGCGCGGCTTCGGCGGCGCTGAAGACCTTCGCCGCGCAGCTGCGCATCGAACTGCGCGAGCAGGGCGTGCGGGTCTCGAACATCGCCCCCGGCTACATCCGGTCGACGTTCGCCGAACGCCTCGAGGGCCTCGCCCACGAGTACGACTGGCTCGGCGAGGGTCTGCTCACCTCCGACGACGTCGCCGACGTCATCGGCTTCGTCCTCGACCAGCCCGTCGGGGTCGCCCTCGGCGACCTCGACGTCGTCGCGACGAAGCAGGGTTGGGCATGACCCCGCACCCCGCTCCCGCGGTGTCGTTCCCTGCTCGCCCGGGCACCGCCTCGGCGCCCCCGACGGACCCTGCGCTCACGACCGGACCGGGCACCGCCTCGGCGCCGGTGGTCACTGTCCATCCCCGATCCGTCCGTTCCCCGGAGGAGTGGTCGTCATGACCCTCGAGGACCTCTCACGGCTGCAGTTCGCGCTCACCGCGATGTTCCACATCATGTTCCCCGCGATGACCGTGGGACTGTCGGTGTTCCTCACCGTCGTCTACGGCATGTACTGGAAGACGAAGAAACCCGTCTTCCTCCAGATGTTCCGGTTCTGGCGGCGCATCTTCGGTGTCGGCTTCGCCCTCGGCGTCGTCGCCGGTGCCGTCCTCACCTTCGAGTTCGGACTCAACTGGGGAGTCTTCGCCCGCGAGACCGGACCGATCATCGGCCCGATCATCGCGATGGAGGTCGTCACCGCGTTCTTCGTCGAAGCCGGGTTCATCGGCGTCCTTCTCTACGGCGACGGCCGGGTCAAGGAGCGGACGATGTTCATCGCCTGCCTCCTCGTCGCCATCGGCACCCTGCTCTCGACGACGTGGATCCTCGTCGCGAACTCGTGGATGCAGACACCGGCCGGGTTCGAACGCGCCCCCGACGGGACGTTCGTGCCGACGAACTGGTGGGAGATCATCTTCAACCCGTCCTTCCCGCTGCGCTTCACGCACATGTTCCTAGCGGTCCTCATCTCCGCCTCGGTCGTCATCGCCGGCATCGCCGCGTGGTACCTCATCAAGGGCCGGTCGCTCGCGTTCGCGAAGCGCTCGTTCTCGATCTCCCTCGGCGTCCTCGCAGTCCTCCTGCCCATCCAGATCTCCGTCGGCGACGACGTCGCCCTCGAAGTCGTCGTCGAACACCAGCTGCCGAAGTTCGCCGCGATCGAAGGGCACTGGCAGACGAACAGCTCCGGCTACTACCTCTTCATCGTCACCGATCAGCCGAACCAGGAGAACGCCGCGTCCGTCGAGGTGCCGCTGCTCGGGTCGTTCATCGGGCAGGATCTCTCCGGGCAGCTGCAGACCCCGGGCGTCTCCGACGTCGAACCCGACCCGGCCGAGCAACCGCCGGTGTGGATGGTCTTCTGGGGCTTCCGGATCATGTTCTACGGCTCGATCATCCTCTTCGCCATCGCGATGTCGAGTGTCGTGCTGCGTCTGCGCGGCCGCCTCTACGACTCCCCGCGCTTCCACCGCGTGTGCCTGTGGGCGGCTCCCGTGGGGATCCTCGCGATCCTCGGCGGCTGGGTGACCGCGGAGACCGGCCGCCAGCCGTGGGTCGTCTACGGTCACCTGCGCACCGAGGATGCCGTGTCCGATCTGGCGCCGGCCCACCTCGTGTTCTCCGTCATCGGCTTCATCGTCGTCTACGCGATCATGCTCGCCGCCTACATCGGCTACATCGTCTGGGCCGTCAAACGCGGTCCCGAGCACGACCTGCCCGGGGCCGAGACCCACGACGACCTCGACGACGACCTCGAATTCGCAAGCGTCGATGCCGGGCGGGCCCCCGCCGGCAAGGGCGGCGACGCGGGTGCGAGTCCGCCGGGAGACGAGCGCGGCACGGGGGCTGGCCCGGGGAGCACTGCTCCCGGGGACCGCCTCGGCGAGGAGGGGAGGCCATCATGATGCAGGAGATCTGGCTCATCGTCCCCGTCCTCTGCCTCGTCATGTACATCATCCTCGACGGGTACGACCTCGGGGTGGGGATCCTCCTCCTCGGCGAACGGGATCGCCGCCGGCGCCGCGAAGGCGTCGAGGTCGTTGCGCAGACGTGGGACATCAACGAGTCGTGGCTCATCCTCCTCGGCGTCTCACTGTGGGCGGGCTTCCCCGCGGTCTACGGGGCGGCGCTGCCGCACGTCTACATCCCCGTCATCGTCATGCTGCTGTGCCTCATCGTCCGCGGCTTCGCCACCGAGCTCATCTCCCACCGCCACGACACCCGTGAGGCGTGGGTGCGGGCCTTCAGCCTCGGGTCGCTCGGGGCCGCGATCGCCCAGGGATTCGCTTTGGCGGGTCTGACCAGGCAGATCACGGTCGACGCGGACGGGAACTTCGTCGGTGAGCCGGGAATCTGGGACGCCGCCTCGGTGGGGATGACCCTGCTCATCGTCATCGGCACCGTCGTCGTCTACATGGCGCTCGGGGCCGCGTTCCTCCGCCGCAAGGTCGACTCCCCGCTCGCCGTGGCCGCGGGACGGACGCTGCTCATCGGCGCCGTCGTCGTCCTCGCGCTCATCGTCGGGTTCCTCGGCACGACCGATGTGCCGCTGACCTGGAGCGGCGCTCAGGGAATCCTCGTCGGCGTCCTGCTCCTGGTCGCCCTCGTCAGTGCGGTGATCGCGTGGCGCACGCTCGCCCCCGATGCTCCGCCGCACAGCGCGTACCGGTGGACGGCGCTGCTCGTCGTCGCGTGCCTGCTCGCGGTCGTCGTCGGACGCTATCCCGTCATCCTCGCCCCCGACCTCACCGTCGCCGAGGCGGGCGCCCCCGACATCACGATGATCGTCCTGCTCATCGGGGTGGGGATCAACATCTTCCTCATCTCCTTCTACACGATCTTCGCCCACCGCGTGTTCTCCGGGCCGCTCGACGGAGGAGCGGGGAGCAACGGAAGACCCAGCCCCGACGGAGGTCTCAGCCCCGACGGAGGATCGGATTCTGATTTGGGACCGGACTCCGACGGGGGACCGGCAGCGGATCGAAAGGCGGCCCAGTCATGAGCGAGAAGCGCAACGACGTCCCGGGCCGCGTCCCGCACGACAGCCAGCCGCACGACAGCGCGGCGGACGGCGGCCCCCGCGACGGTCGGCCCGGCAGCCGTGCGCCGGGCGGTCGTGCCCGCGTCGTCCTCCGGCGCATCGGGCTCGTCCTGCTCGGCATCATCCTCTACACGATCAGCATGAACATGTACTCGGGCTATCCGTCGATCGGATCGCAGTGGATCAACCGCGCGGCGATCCTCGCGATCGTCGTCTTCGCCGCGGTCGTCTTCATCCGCGACGAACGCCGCCGCGCCCGCGAGGACGAGGACGACCCGCACGCCGATGTCGGCTGACACGGCCGCCGCCTCGGCGAGTGCCGACTCCTCAGGTTCGGGCGACCTGATCTCGGGCAGCACGCTGTCCGGTGCTTCCGCGTCGACGGGGCCGACCTCGGCGGCCGAGGATCCCGGTCCGGGGCAGGCCGCGTCCGCGGTCGGCACCGACACCGCCGTCGCCTGGATCGATGCCCAAGCCGGTCCCGGACGTGTGCTCTTCCGCGTATCGGCCCTCGCCGAGGTGGCCGCAACGTGTGCGCTCATCACCGGATGGGCGCTGCTCGGGGCCGGCATCGCCGCGTGGATGGCAGCGGGTTCGGGTGCCGCGGGGACGGAAGTTTTCGGAAGCGGGCCAGGTGCGGCGCTGTGGTTCTTCGTCGGCGCTGCGATCGCGGCGCCGGTGCGGCTCGTCCTCCGGGTTCTCGCTGCCCGCTTCGCCGCGGCTGGCCGGGACCGGGTGAGCGCGGCGATCCGCGCACGGCTCGTCCCCGACCTCCTCGCGGTGTCCGGGGCGACGAGCGCGAGCGATGCCGCCGACGCCCTCATCGATGATGCGCCGGTGGTCGCGAGTTACCTCGCCGGATCGCGGCCGCTGCGGATCGCGGCGGCTCCCTCGACCCTGCTCATCCTCGCCGCGGTGGCCGTCGTCCACTGGCCGGTCGCGGTGCTCCTCGCTCTGTGCACCGCCCTGCTGCCCCTCAACCTGCGACTGGCGGGTCAGGCCACGCTCACGGCGGGAGAGCGGCAGCTCGCCGCGTCACGTCGGCTCTCGGCGGTCGTCACCGAGAGCGCGCGGGGACTGCCGACGCTGGTGAGTCTGCGGGCGCTCGAGCGGCGGCGCGACGTGCTCGGCCGGGCGTCGACCAGGCTCGAGAAGTCGACGCTGCGAGTGCTCACCTTTGCGTTCCTCTCCGGCGCGGTGATGGACGTCGCGGTGACGTTCGCGATCGCCGTGTCGGCAACGTACACGGGGCTCGTGCTCCTCGGGTTCCTCACCCTGCCGGGGGCACCGGCACTCGGGCTCGGCGGGGCGCTCTTCGTGCTCCTCCTCTGCCCCGCCTACTTCGCTCCCGCACAGCGCGCGGCTCGCGGCTTCCACGACCGCGACGATGCCCTCGTCGCCACCCGCGCCATCCTCACGGCCAGCGCGGGGCCAGAGCGGGAGGCTGGTCGAGGCCCGGGGCGAACGGCAGATCGTGGCCGGGGCCCCACCGCGGAACAGGGCGCGGGCCGTACGGCGGGCGGAGAACCGGAGCGCGAGGCGGGTCGCGAACCGGGCTCGACCGGTGGGGGTACCGAGACGGTTGCAGAGGGCACCGCTGCGACCGGCACGAACCCCCTCACCTCACCCGCGCCAGCAGACCACCCGCGCGGTCCGCACCTCGAGATCGACCACCTCGGCGTCGGAGTCGGAACGTCCCCCATCCTCACCGACATCACCATGACCCTCCCTGCGGGGGAGTGGACGGCGATCAGCGGGCCGTCGGGGTCGGGGAAGACGACGCTGCTCCAGGTCATCGCCGGTCGTCGGGTGCCGACGACGGGTACGATCCGCCGCAGCGGCGGACTCGCCGGACCCGGCGGACCCGGTGCGGCCAGCGGGCCCGGCGCATCCGGCGAGTCGATCGCGCACGGGTGGCTCGGTTCGGACACCGTCATCCTCGGCACGACGCTCGCGGAGAACATCAGCCTCGGCGATGAGTCGATCACCGCCGCCGACGTCCGCGCCGCCGCCCACACCGCGGGCCTCGACGAGGTGCTCGCGAGCCTGCCCGACGGCATCGACACCGCGCTGGGCACCCTGGGTCGACAGCTGTCGGCGGGGGAGCGGCGCCGCGTCGCGATCGCCCGCCTCGCCGCCGCCGACCGGAGCCTCTGGATCCTCGACGAACCCACGGCCCACCTCGATCAGGCCACCGAAGCCGCGATCCTGGACACCCTGCGCGCGGCGAGCACCGGTCGCACCGTCGTCATCGCGACGCACTCACCGGCCGTCATCGCCGTCGCCGACCACACCCACGAGCTGCGTGCCGGCTCGCTCACCAGCGGCGCCGCCGCCGACCGCTCCGGGGGTGACACATGAGCTCGCGACGCCGCCTCCACCTCCTCCCGCTCGTCGTCGCGGTCATCGCGGAACTGTGCTCGCTCGCGCTGCTCGCCGTCTCGGGCTGGTACCTCGCCTCGTGCGCGCTGGCCGGCCTCGGACTCCTCGCGACCTTCTCCTACCCGACCCCGAGCGGCATCGTGAGGATGCTCGCCCTCGGCCGGATCGGGGCGGGGTACGGGCAGAACGTCCTCCTCCATCGGGCAGCGCTCGCCGAGACGACCCGGGCCCGACTCGCGGTCTTCGACGACCTCGCCGCCACCGGCTCGGCCCCGGCCGACGATCGCGCGGTCGACCGTCTGCTCACGGACGCCGCCGTCGAGGGCGAGCGGGTGCTGCGGGTGACTGCGCCGTTCGTCGTGACGATCTCCGCCGTCATCACCGCGATCATCGTCGCCGCCGCAACGTTTCCCCTCGTCACCGCGCCGCTGCTGGTCGGGGCTGCGATCATGCTCGTCCTCGCGCTCGTCCCGGTTCCCACGGACGACGGGCACGGTCGCCTCCGCGCCGAGGTGCTCGCGAGCATGGACGCCGCCCCCGAACTCGAGTCCCTCGGCGGAACTCCGCTGCTGCGGGCCCGCGTGCTCACGCAGCTCGAGACCCTCACCGCCGCCGACCGCCGTCTCGAGGAGAAGCAGGCACGACGTCAGATCGTCGCCGCGCTCGCCGCCGGCCTCGCGTTCGGGGCGGTCCTCCTCGTCTGCGCCGTCGCCGCGGGTGCTGTCGAGTCCGCTCTCCTGCCGATTCCGCTCTTCGTCATGGTCGTCCTCCTCTCCTTCGGGGTGCTCGAGCGCACCTTCGCGCTCGGTGAGATCGTGCCCCACCTGCAGAGACTGCGGAGCATCCGGGCACGCCGAGGCGACCGAGGGCTCCCGGCGCCCGCACCGTCGCCACCGGCCACCGAGGCGGCCGGCGCCCACGCGGCCGGTGCTCACGCGGCAGCCGCCGGTGCGGCCAGCGCCGGCGTCGCCGTCACCGACACGGGGTCGATCGTCATCGAGGCGGGCACCCGAACGGATGTCCCCGCGGGAGCGACGGCGGCGATCATCGGCCCCTCCGGGATCGGGAAGTCGACCCTCCTCGCGCAGATCGCCGCAGCGGTGCGGAGCACTGCCGCACCCGAGGCGGTGCGGCCTGGGGCATCGCGCACGGTCGCGGTCGTCACCGACGACGAGTTCCTCTTCACCGGCACCGTCGCCGGCAACCTCCGCCTCGGCGAGCCGGAACGGGCACCGCTGAGCGCCGAGGACATCCGCACGGTCCTCGAAGACCTCGCACTCAGTGCGGACATCGGTGCTGAGACCCGCACGGGGATCGGCGGGCGGGCGCTCTCCCGCGGTGAGACCCGGCGCCTCGTCATCGCCCGTGCCGTGCTCTCGGCACCCGACGTCCTCCTCATCGACGAACCCGACCTCGGCCTCGATGCGCACACCTTCGCGACGGTGCTCGCGTTCGTCCGGACGCGCCTGCCGGAGGCGACGATCGTCTATGCCGCCCACAGTGCGCCGCCCGGCGTCGAGGTCACCGTCGACCTCGGTGCCGTGACTGACCAGCTGCGGCGCCGCTGATGCCGGGGCGGGCCGTCGGCCGAGTCGCTCGTGACCTCGTGACCCGGCACGGAATCGGTCATAGACTGAAGCCATGGCCGACGCCCCCACCCGGGCTGCGCATCCGGCCCTGCGCGGCTGCCTCGGCGACTATGTCGGGTACGACTTCTCCGGCCTGCCGCCGGGGACTCACCTCGGGCTGCCGTCGGGCGCGCTGACGTTCATCGTCGCCATCGACGATCCCCTGTGCCAGCGCGACCCCGTGTCGCAGGCCGACGCACGGTTCGATGTGCTGCTCGCCGGGCTGCATCTGCGCCCGACGCTCGTCCGTCATCTCGGGGCGATGGCGGGGATCCAGATCAATCTCTCGCCGTTCGCGCCGCGCGCGCTCTTCGGCCTCACCGCCGCCGACCTCATCGACCACAGCGTCGACCTGCGCGACATCGCCCGCCCGCTCGCAGCAGAACTCCACGACCGCGTCAACGCGGCGGCGACCTGGCGGGAGCGGTTCGCGGCGATCGACGACGTCCTCCTCCGGGCACTGCGGGGGCGACCCGCACACGTGGGCGCGAACCCGCGGGATCAGGTGGTCCGAGCGTGGTCGGAGATCGTCGGCAGCGCAGGACAGGTGCCGGTCGCGCAGCTCGCCGAGGAGGTCGGCTGGAGCCGGCGGCACCTCAGCGCACAGCTGCGCTCGGAGGTGGGCATCGGCCCGAAGGATGCGTCCCGCGTCGTCCGCTTCGACCGGGCGCGGCGACTCGTCGCGGCGGTGCTGAGCGGCGCGGCAGGGGAGTCGTCCCCCGGTGGTGAGGGGGCCGCGCACCAGCACGGCGGTACCGCGCCGCCGCACACCCTCGCCGAGGTGGCCGCCGTCTGCGGGTACGCCGACCAGTCCCACCTCATCCGGGAGTTCACGGCATTCACCGGCACCTCGCCCACCGCATGGCTGAGCGCCGACCCCGTCGCACGCACGTGACGACGGACTCGCCGCTGGCACAGGCGCCGCCGACACCGGGGACGTGAGACCATGGCAGGTGCTGCGGTTGACTGCGTCCGCGTGCGAACAACCCAGCAGGCTGCCGAGGGGAGGGTGGATGAGAGAGGATGCGGACCCGTCGATCGACGGGCGGCGCCGACGCGGTGACCGGAGCCGTCAGGAGATCATCGACGCCACCTTGGCGCTCATCGAACGGGACGGCGCTGCCGGCGTGACCCACCGCCGAGTCGCCAGGGAAGCCCGGGTGGCCAGCAGCCTGCCCCACTACTATTTCGCGACTTTGGACGACCTGCTGGTCGCTGCCCTGACCACGGTGGCCGACGCCTTCTCCGCGATGATCCGCGCAGTGGCCGACGGCGGAGGCGACCCGCTGAGGGGATTGGCTGAGGTCCTCGTCGATTGCGCGACGCGGACCCGGACACTGGGAATCGCGGAACGAGAGCTGTCGACTCTCGCGTCGCGTCGCCCCGCCTTGGTGCCCACGGCCAGGCGCTGGCGGGACGACGTCGCCGACATCGGTCGTCTGCTCACCGACGATCCGGACCGAATCGAAGCGTTCGTCGCTGTCGCCGACGGAGTCTGCACAGCGATTCTGCTCGGCTCGATGCCCGCCGACGCCGACCGCGTGCAGCGGGCACTGCGGTCGGTCGTCGATCCCGCACGCAACAGCGAATGACAGGACGCGAAACGGTCACCTCACTCGCTGCGGCTGACTGAGCTGAAGGTCAGCGGAACAGGTCTCCGGACGCGGCGCCGATTGCGCGCTTGCGTCGGAAGTAGTCATTGATGATTACGCGGTAGAGGTCGGCATCGTCCCGTGCCCAGTTGCGCATGAGTTCGCACCCGAACGCCAACGAGGTGATCGGCTGCGCTCCGGCCTGGACCATACGCTGGATCGCCGTCTCGTGGGTCACGGTGGAGACTCCGCCGACGGCGTCGATGACCGGGTAGATCTCGTACCCCTCATCGAGCATGTCGAGTGTCGGGAACGACAGGCAGACCTCGGTCCACAGACCCGCCATGACGATCTTCTTCCGTCCGGTCAGCTCGATCGCCTTCCGGAACTCGGCGTCCTCCCAGGCGTTGACTCCGGTTCGGTCGATCTCTCCGACACCGGGAAGCTCATTCGTCAGTTCGGGCACCGTCGGTCGGTTGACGCCCATATCGACGGCGACGGTCGAGAGGATCGTCGGGACTGCGTAGGAGTGGGCGAGCTTCGCCAGGGTGATCGCACCGAGGTCGATCTCAGCGCGGGAGGTCGACCCGACGGTCGCATACTGCCCTTCCTGGAAATCGATGAAGACGATCGCGCAGTTCTCGGGAGTCAGAAGGTGGTCGTCTGCCGGGTTGCGGACGGGTTCGGGCATGAGTTTGGGTTCAGTGGACACGGTGGAATGCTTTCTCTGTGATGGATGTGGGGATTGCCGGGCCAGTGCCCGGCAGAGGGGTCATCGCTCTGTCGGGCGAGACGTGGTCGTGCGTGTGAGGTCGATGAAGTCCGGCTCGTAGTCCGGGTTGACCACGACAGCCTCCCAGAGTCGCTTCGCTCCCGCCGAGGAGATCGGCAGTTCGGTCTCCGGCTGACTGACGGCCGAGAGCAGTGTGTCATCGTCTTCGGCGGAGCGACGCAGCGGGCGGGGGTTGCTGGCGTCGAGCGCGCGTTCGACGACCGCGGCCATCGGTCCATGGGACATGAGGTCGAGCGCCACCTCGTAGTCCTTGCCGAGGATGTCGGCGAGATCGAGGGCCTCACGGATGCCGGCCTCAGCGGCCATGATCGCGACGTTCGTGATGAGCTTGTAGGCGACGCCGGATCCGAATTCACCGACGAAGCGGATTCTGCCGAGAACCGAGAGGAGGTCGCTGATGCGCGCATTGTCCGTCTCGTCGTCGCTGCCGACGAGGAAGGTCACCGCCTTCTCACGGGCGTACCGGACGCCTCCGACGATGGGCGTGTCGATGACGCGCACCCCGTCGGGAGCGGCTGCGGACAGATCCGCGATCATCTGCGGGGTCGTCGTCGAACCGATGAGCACAAGAGCGCCCGCCTCGGTGCCGGCGAGAGCTCCCGAGTCACCGATGAACGCTTCCGGCAGATCGTCGGACATGACCAGCCCGAGGACGACCGTCGCGCCGCGCACGGCGTCGGCTGCCGATTCTGCCACGGTGGCACCTGCGGCGGCGGCCGCTTCTCTCTTCGCTGCGTTGCGCTCATGAACGCGCACTTCGTGACCGGCGGCCAGCAGATGAGGGACCATTTCCTGGCCCATGTCTCCATAGCCGATGACTGCGACAGTTTCCATTGGGCTGACCTCTCGTGGGGAGTCGATGCGGCAGAGCAGGCACCGCTGCTCCGCCTGAACCGCGTGGGGATGCGCGGATCAACAGACACGTTAACTATTCCTGCACGATCGTGCAAATATGATTCTCCGGGCCGAGAATCGCGGTTGTGCCGAGCCCGGTCGGCCGATCGAACTGTTCCCAATCGTCCAAGACGCGGGTCGCTCGAGTCGGCGAGACTGGTCGTCGGCCGCCGGTCCACGGCGGCGCACTCACCTGCGAGAGGATCACTGATGACGACGACCCCCGATACGACCGGCGACACGAGTGCGGCAACCGCCTCGGCGAGGACACCCCGCGAGGCGAACATCTGGCCGGCGTTCCGGTACCGAGACGCCAAGGCGGCGATCGCGTTCCTCACCGAGGCCTTCGGCTTCGAGGTCGCCGTCGAGTACACGAACCCCGAGGACCCGACGGTCATTGAGCACGCCGAACTCGTCTGGCCCGGCGGCGGAGGCATCATGCTCGGCTCCGCCCGTGACGACGACGGCCCGATGGCGAAGGGGGGAGTCGCCTACGGGTCGGTCTACATCGCCACCGACGACGTCGACGCGCTCCACCAGCGGGCCCTCGATGCCGGCGCCGTCGAAGTCGCCGGACTCCATGATCTCGACTACGGCTCGAGGGACTTCAGCGTCACCGACCCCGAGGGTGTGCTCTGGAACTTCGGCACCTATCGCGGTCACGACCGCTGAGGGCAGCCGCTGAAGGCGGGGGCGTTCGACCTCAGCGACGCGCCGGCGCGTCGTCGACCCGCACGGTCACTCCGTCGGCCCACCGGTAGGGGCGGGTGGCGATGAGGGCGCCGATGGATCGACGCAGGCGCGAGACCTCGGCGCGGATCGTCACCAGGTGGTCGGCGTCCCCGTACAGGCGGATGCTGAGATCGGAGGCGCTGATTCCCTGCGCCCCCGCCGCGGTGAGGTGTTCGAGGATCTGGGCGTGGCGCGGGGTGAGGGGAACGATGTGCGGGGTCTCCGAGGAGCGGACCTCGAGCACGGCAGGCTCCGCGTGCAGCCGCAGCGCGATCGTCGTCTGCCCGGTCCCGGCCGGGCGCAGCAGCCATCCCCCGGAGACGCGTTCGGGCATGCAGAGTCCGGCGCCGGGGATGTGGACCGTGCGATCGGGGTCGGGGACTTCGATGCGGTCGCGGGTCGTCACTCCCTGGCGGTAGGCCACCCATCCCTCGTCGTCGACGACGAGCGCCGGTTCGCCGCTTCCGCCCAGCAGCGTCGAATACCGGCTGCGCAGCGTCGCCAACTGCGCCTGCTGGCTGAGCAGCAGCCGTGCCTCGGCGAGCCGGACAGCCGTGGTGACCAGCGACTGCACGGTCGGATGGAGAGTGAGCGCGGGTCCGCTGATGTCGACGACGCCGAGCAGCCTCCCGTCAGCCGGATCGTGGAGGGGAACGGCGCTGCAGTACCAGGGATGCTGGGATGTCTCGAAGTGCTCGGCGGAGAAGAGCTGGACGGGCGCTTCCTCGGCCAATGCTGTGCCGATCGCATTCGTGCCGACGACGGACTCCGACCAGTGGGCGCCCTCGACGAAGCCGAGACCGTCCGCCTGACGCCGGGCGCGGGCCGCACCGTCGCGCCAGAGGATCACCCCGTCGGCATCGGTGACGACGAGGATGAAGCCCTCGGAGGACGAGGTGTGGAGGATCGCGGAGCGGAGCTCGTCGACGATGAGCCGCAGCTTCGACCGGTGTCTGCGGGACTCGACGTCCGCCTCGGCGGCAAGCACCCGACGATTCCCGCCGGCCGGATCGAGCCCCAGCCGCAGCATCCGCTCCCACGAGCGGGCGACGAGCGCACGCGGCGGCGCCGGCGGCGGACCGCCGGTGATCACGGCATCGTGAATGCGGGTCAGATCCCGGGCGAGATGGACCAGGTCCGGCTGGGACATGCCACGAGTATAGGGCCTCGGCCGATGCAACATCGTGCAACCCTTTCGGCCCGGACGCGCCCGGACATAGCGTGAGCGCACACGGCTCAACGACGAGGAGTGAACGACATGACAACGACAGTGCAGCGTGAGGAACTCACCGCAGACGACATCGCCACCGGGTGGCTGAGCGCGTTCGCCGCGACCCTGCGCGATCGCGACATCGAGGCGGCCGTCGACCTCTTCGCGGCGACGAGCTTCTGGAGGGACCTCGTGTCCTTCACGTGGAACCTTGCGACGGCGGAGAACCGCGACGGGGTCCGCGATCTGCTCACGGAGACCCTCGACCGGGTCGATCCGAGCGCCTTCGCGCTCGCTGAACCCGCCGATACCGTCGACGGGGTGACCACGGCGTGGTTCACGTTCACCACCTCGGTGGGTCGTGGCAAGGGCCTGGTCAGGCTCATCGACGAGGACGGGCCCCGAGCCTGGACCCTGCTCACCTCGCTGCAGGAGATCACCGGTCACGAGGAGCCGCGGGGCACCCGCCGGGTCAAGGGCGCCGAACACGGGGTCGATCCGGAGCGGAAGAGCTGGTCGGAGAAGCGCGCCGAGGAGGACGCCGCGTGGGGTGAGACAGCGCAGCCGTACACGCTCATCGTCGGCGGCGGGCAGGGCGGAATCGCGCTCGGTGCGCGACTCCGGCAGCTCGGCGTGCCGGCCCTCGTCATCGACCGCTGGGAGCGGCCGGGTGACCAATGGCGGTCGCGGTACAAGTCGCTGTGCCTCCACGACCCGGTCTGGTACGACCATCTGCCCTACCTCAAGTTCCCCGACAACTGGCCGGTCTTCGCCCCGAAGGACAAGATCGCGGACTGGTTGGAGTTCTACACCCGCGTCATGGAGATCCCGTACTGGTCCTCGACCACAGCCACCTCGGCGAGCTTCGACGAGAGCACTGGGCAGTGGACGGTCACGGTCGAGCGGGACGGGCGGACCATCACGCTCAATCCCACTCACCTCGTCATGGCGACGGGGATGTCAGGCAAGCCGAACATCCCGAGCTTCCCCGGCAGCGACGTCTTCCGCGGTGAACAGCAGCACTCGTCTCAGCACCCCGGACCCGATGCCTACGCGGACAAGAAGGTCGTCGTCATCGGCAGCAACAACTCCGCCTTCGACATCTGCGGGGCGCTCTATGAGAACGGGGCCGAGGTGACGATGGTGCAGCGGTCGAGCACGCACATCGTCAAGAGCGATTCGCTCATGGAGATCGGACTCGGGGACCTCTACTCGGAGACGGCGGTCGCGAACGGGGTGACGACGGAGAAGGCCGATCTCATCTTCGCCTCGCTGCCCTACCGGATCATGCACGAGTTCCAGATCCCGCTCTACGCGCAGATGCGGGAGCGGGACGCGGACTTCTACCGGCGGATGGAGGACGCCGGCTTCGACCTCGACTTCGGTGACGATGAGTCCGGGCTCTTCCTCAAGTACCTGCGCCGCGGATCCGGGTACTACATCGACGTCGGAGCGGCCGAACTCGTCGCCGATGGCAAGGTGAAGCTCGCCAAGGGGCAGGTCGATCACCTCACCGAGGATGCCGTCGTCCTCACCGACGGGACCGAACTGCCCGCCGACCTCGTCGTGTATGCGACCGGCTACGGCTCGATGAACGGGTGGGTCGCCGACCTCGTCGACCAGGAGACCGCTGACAAGGTGGGCAAGTGCTGGGGGCTCGGATCGGACACGACGAAGGATCCGGGGCCGTGGGAGGGCGAGCAGCGGAACATGTGGAAGCCCACTCAGCAGGAGAACCTCTGGTTCCAGGGCGGGAACCTCCACCAGTCCCGGCACTACTCGCTCTACCTGGCGCTCCAGCTCAAGGCCCGGTTCGAAGGGATCGAGACCCCGGTCTACCGGCTGCAGGAGGTCCACCACCTCGCGTGAGGGTGGGGCGCGCTCCGCCTGCGACTTCCGGACGCAGAGTGTCGATGGTGAGAGTCAGAATCGACACTCTGCGACCGGAGGTGTCGTCGTGGCGGGGACTGGAGGTGGGTGGCGGTTCGTCGTGGGACCGATCCCTCAGGCTCGGGGGCGCGGCTGCAGCCCGAGGTGCCGGCGGATCTTGCCTTCGAGAAGGGCGTAGTCGGTGCGGGAGGTGACTCGGAACGTCACCCAGCCCTCGGCGCGCATGGCCTCGTCGCGCTCGATGTCCCGGCTCCACTGCGACTTCGAGGTGCGATGGTGGTCTCCCTCGTACTCGAGCGCGAGTCTCTCCTGCTCGTATCCGAGGTCGGGTTCGACGACGCGGTTGAGCGCTCGACAGAAGATCTGCGGGTGCACCGTGGGCTCGGGCAGGCCGACAGCGCGGGTCCACAGACGCAGATCGGTCTCGCGCGGTGAGTCCACGGTCGGCCGGATGAGGTCGAGCGCGGCACGCAGGTGGGGAAGTGCACGGATCCCCCGGATCGAGTCGACGGCGCTGCTGAGCTCCTCCAAGCCCAGGAGCGGAGGCCCGTGCCAGTTGCCGACCGCGGCGTCGCCCACGCGGACGAGGTCGTGGAGCGTAAGTGTTCGCCCGAGAAGGATGAACGCCTCTGCCGGGCCGAGGACCGGCAGACCGAAGAAGTTGCGAACGGCAAACGGCCTGGACCGGTGGAGTACGACCGCCGGCATGCGGACGCGGAGGTTCGCGTTGTCGCTGGCAATGTGCAGCGGCGAGTGCGGGGTGCCCGCGGGCAGTGGCCACCCGTAGAGGATGGCCGCCGAGACCCCTGCGGCGGCGATGTGAGGAAACTTGAGCCGAAGTGCGCGGATATTCTGGGCTGTCTCGGTCCAGTCATCATCCGCCCATATCGGAGCCGGGTAGGAGACGGTCATCTTCTGGTCCATCCGCACTCCCGCGACGACGACAGGATAGCGACCGGAGTAGAACAAGTTGTGGCGGCTGATCCCCATCGAGGCGGCGGCACTTGCTTTGAAAAGCAGCGGAAAGTCACGGAACTCCCACGTATGGCTGGTGAACATGACGTTGATGATGGACGCACTGACGCGCCAGAGGAAGCGCGGCGTAGAAGGCTGTGGACACCGGGCAGGGATCCACAGGCTCAGTGCGGACGAGTCGGAGGCTCCTCCACGGGGACGTGCGCGTGAGTCACGAGCCTTCCGCGGATGCGAACGGCGCACGCTCAGCGCTGAGTGGGCGCGACTTCAGGTCATTCTGGGCAGAAAATCGAGTCGGAAATCTGTCCAGAACGTCCTGAACTCACGGTTGGAGTGCTGGCTTCCGGGGGATCGGCGCGAGCGGTTCTTCCCCAGGCCGTGCGCACGAGTCGGGTGGCAGCGATCGTATTCGGGCGCGCACCGGCCAGGGTGCCGTACGCGGGAGCGACTCCAGGTCGCTCTGGACAGAAAATCGCGGCAGAAATCTGTCTGGAACGTCCTGAAGTCGCGTGAGAGGCGAGCCGCGCGGCGGGCGCGCCGCGGCTAGAGGCCGAGGCGGGCGAGGACGTTCTTCACGTGGAGGAGCGCCTCCTCCTCGGAGAGGCCGAAGTTCTGGTTGAGGTACATCCCGTCGCCGATGAGCTGGATCGTCATCGCCAGGTGCGGATCGCCGAGGTGGTCGTTGAGCACCGCGAACCACTGCTCACGGGTGTCCTTGAGGGCGCTTCGGGCCTCCTCGTACTCCTGCGCGAGGCGACTGGCGGCCATGAGGCTGCGGTCGAGGGGAGTCCCGACCTCGGCGGAGGTCTCGAGGTAGTAGATGTGGGGACCGCGCTGCGAGGAGCGCATCGTCTCGATGTCGGCATCGACATTGGCCCGCAGCCGCTCAAGACTGCCCTCGACGAGCTTGGCCTTCGACCCGAAGTGATAGAGCAGGCCCCCCTTGGACACTCCTGCCTCGGCGGCGACGGCGTCGAGCGTCGCGCCCGCCGTGCCGTGCGCATCGAGCAGGGAGTCGAAGGCGTCGAGGAGCCTCTCTCGGGTGTCGGAGGAATTGCGTGCCATGCGCACGAGCCTAGCGGACGGGACGATGCGCCTGCGACGAACATCACCGCTGTCGAACCCCGGTGACGCCTTGATTACTGTACCGTCTGGACGGTACAGTAAAGGCATGACCTCACCACAGACACTCCACGTGCGCGCCGGCCGGCGTGAATGGCTCGGCCTGGCTGTGCTGATGATCCCTGTCCTCCTCATCTCCATCGACAACACGGTCCTCGGCTTCGCCCTCCCGGCGATCAGCACGGGCCTCCACCCCACAGGCACGCAACTGCTGTGGATCGTCGACATCTACGCGCTCATGCTCGCGGGTCTCCTCGTCGCGATGGGCAGTATCGGCGATCGCTTCGGCCGCCGGCTGCTCCTCCTCATCGGCGCGACCGGCTTCGGAGCCGCGTCCCTGGTCGCGGCGTTCTCGACGACGCCCGAGATGCTCATCCTCGCCCGCGCCCTCCTCGGCGTCTTCGGGGCCACACTCATGCCCTCGACGCTCTCCCTCATCCGGAACATCTTCCTCGACCCCCGCGACCGCCGCATCGCGATCGCGACCTGGGCCGCGCTCTTCGGCGGCGGCGCCGCCCTCGGCCCCGTCGTCGGCGGTCTCCTCCTCGAGCACTTCCACTGGAGCTCGATCTTCCTCATCAACCTGCCGCTCATCGCGATCTTCATCCCCGCCGCGCTGCTGCTCCTGCCGGAATCGCGCGACCCCCACCCGGGCCGCATCGACCCGATCTCGATCGTGCTCTCGATGCTCACGCTCACCCCGCTCGTCTTCGCGATCAAGCATGGGATGTCCGACGGACTCGACTGGATGTTCGCGGCGGCCGTCGTCGTCGCAGTGGTCTCCGGCACCCTCTTCGTCCTCCGGCAGCTGCGGTCGGCGAACCCGATGCTCGACGTCAGGCTCTTCGCCAATGCCGTGTTCACCTCGGCGGTGGTGGCGAACCTGCTCAGCCTCATGGGACTCGCCGGCTTCCTCTACTTCGGCACGCAGGTCCTCCAGCTCATCCTCGGTCTCTCCCCGGTGACCGCCGCACTTGCCCTCGTCCCCGGACTCGTCATGTCGATCGCAGCCGGCTACCTCGCCGTCCCCCTCGTCGCCCGCATCCGGCCCCGCGTCGTCGTCCCCGCCGCGCTCGCCCTCAACGCGGTCGGGCTCGCGTTCGTCGCGTTCACCCCGGAGCCGAGCGTGCCCGGCATGATCATCTCCTTCATCGTCCTCGGCGCGGGCATCGGCACCGCCGAGGTGATCACCAACGACCTCATCCTCACCGCGGTGCCGGCGAACAAGGCCGGAGCCGCCTCGGCGATCTCCGAGACCGCCTACGAGTTCGGCTCCGTCATGGGCACGGCCGTCCTCGGTGGGCTGACGACGATGGTCTTCGCCTCGCAGCTGCGCGGTGCGCTGGGGAACGCGGCGGCCGCGCCGGAGTTCGAGACGCTCGGTTCCGCGCTCGAGCACGCCGGCGCGATCGGCGGACGTGTGGGCGACGAGCTCGCGACCACGGTCGTCCATGCCTTCGACCTCGGCGTGCAGTGGGCTGCCGGTGGGGCGGCGATCGTCGTGTTCGCCGCCGCCGTGCTCACCGCGTTCGGGCTCAAGGGAGCCGGGCAGGCGTCCGCCTCCGAGCCGAGCGACCGGGAGCCCGTGTCCGCGCACTGAGCCATCCGCCGAGGTGGTCCGCCGAACCGTGAGCGCAGCAGTCGTTCGCCGAGGCGGCGGTGTCCCCGTCGGTGAACAGTGTCCCCGCCGGTGAGCCGGCCAGGGTGAGCTGTGCCCCCAGCCGGGACGCCGCACCGGAACGACGACCGGGAAGCGGTCGGCAAGGCCGATAGTCGATCGGCGCTTCGTGCGTTCGCAGCGAATCCGGCTGGCACCGGACCACACCGGCGGATCCGGCTGGCACCGGACCGCACCGGCGAATCCGGTTACGACCGGACCGCACCGGCGGATCCGACCGCCGGCGGATCATCTCCGCGTCAGAGGACCTCACTCTTCTCACGGGTCGTCCGCCCTTCCAGCACCTGCCGCTGCTTGCGCCGCGCGAGCACACGACCGGTGCCCGTGTAGATGAGGGCGGCGATGAGGATGATGTAGAGGACGATGCTGATCGGCGACGAGATGAGGACCGAGGCGTCGTTGCCCGAGGACAGCAGTGCATCGCGCAGACTCGTCTCGGCCAGGGGGCCGAGCACCATGCCGATGAGCAGCGGCGCCAGCGGCACCCCGTAGCGCTTGAGCACGAAGCTGATGATCGCGATGCCGAGCAGCACGAACAGCTCGAACGTCGACGCCGAGGTCGCATAGATGCCGAGCCCGCAGAAGACCGCGATGCCGCCGTAGAGGTACGGCTCGGGGATCTTCAGCAGCTTCGCCCACAGCGGCGCGAAGGGCAGGTTGATGAGGAGGAGGACGATCATCGCGATGAAGAAGCTCGCGAGCAGTCCCCACACCAGCTCCGGTGCCCGATCGAAGAGCAGCGGCCCCGGCTGCAGACCGTACTGGCGGAAGGCCGCGAGCATGATCGCCGCGGTCGCCGAGATCGGCAGTCCGAGCGCGAGCAGCGCGCCCATCGCGATGCCCGTCGTCGCGCTGCCGGCGGCCTCAGGCGCGGCGAGACCGCGGATCGCGCCCTTGCCGAACTGCGGGTCCTTGCGGCGCGAGTCGAGTTTGCGCTCGAGTCCGTACGCCATGAACGTCGGGACGTCGGCGCCGCCGACGGGGATGACGCCGAAGGGCAGACCGATCGCCGTGCCGCGCAGCCACGCCGGGGCGGCCTCGCGGAACTCACGGCCGGAGAGGAACGGCCGACCAGAGGCGTTGATCGTGTTGTCCTTCGGTGCGCGTCGGATCCGGGAGGCGATGAAGAAGACCTCGCCGAGGGCGAGCATCGCGACGGTGACGGTGACGAGCGAGACGCCGTCGAAGAGCTCCGGCTCCCCGAAGGTGAAGCGCTCGGTGCCCGAGACCGAGTCGATGCCGATGACGGAGATCCCGATGCCGAGCACGAGCGCCATGAGGCCCTTGAGCACGGAGTCGGCGACGACCGAGGACGTGGCGACGAACGCGAAGAGCGCGAGCGCGAAGAACTCCGCGGGCCCGAAGCTCGTCGAGAGGTCGGCGAGCAGCGGGGCGATGAAGACGACGAGGATGCACGAGATGATGCCGCCGATGAACGCTCCGATCGCCGCTGTCGCCAGGGCCTGCGGGGCACGACCGGAGCGCGCCATCTTGTGGCCCTCGAACGTCGAGGCGATCGCCGAGGACTGGCCCGGCGTGTTCATGAGGATCGCCATCGTCGAGTCGCCGAAGAGACCGCCGAAGTAGACGCCGGCGAACATGATGAACGCGCCGGTCGGGTCGAGGGCGAAGGTCATCGGCAGCAGCAGGGCCACGGCCATCGACGACCCGAGGCCCGGTAGCACGCCGACGGCGGTGCCGAGGAAGCAGCCGACGATGACCCAGAGGAGGTTCATCGGCGTGAATGCGTGGGTGAACCCTTCGAAGAGTGACAGGACTGCATCCATATCAGATTCCACCTCCGAGGAGTCCCGAGGGCAGGTTGAGCCCGAGCAGGACGTCGAATGCGATGTAGACGAGCGAGGAGACCGTCAGCGCGAGCGTGAGGTCGAACAGCGGTCGGCGCGACCCCATCGCGCGGGCCACGCACCAGAAGAGGAGTGCGGCGGCGATGATCCAGCCGGCGAACTCGAGGATCGCGGCGAAGGCGGCGAACCCGCCGATCGCCCAGGCCAGGGAGACGAAGTCCGAATGCGTGCGGTGGGTCGTGTCCTCCGCGCGCGCCTCGGCGATGGCCTCGAGGTCCGAGGTCGGTTCGTCCTCCTCATGCGGGGCCAGCCGGGAGGCGGCGACCGCCGAGGTCACCGGAGTCGAGAACGCCTTGTCCTCGACCGCCTCGGCGGGGACGATCGCATCGTCGTCGACGGGTTCGGGGTTGCGGATGATCGCGATCGCCAGGAGCACCGTGATGACGTAGCCGGCGATCATGATGATCATCGGGAAGAACTGCGGCCCGGGCGGGTCGACGTCCTCGGCGACGTCCATCGTGAGGATCCCGATGAGCAGGTACGTCGAGAAGGCGCCGAGGATGAGCGGGACGAGGAGACCTGAGCGGCCGTGCCACCAGGTGCCCTCGCCGAGGTGGCCCGTGCGGGTCCGTGTGCGGTTCGCCGTCGTGGTCACAGTCCCAGCTCCTTCAGGAGGTCCTCGATGCGCTGCGTGTCCTCGGCGATGAAGTCCGCGAACTCCTGACCGGTCAGCCACACATCCGTCCACTTGTTGCGTTCGAGGGCGCCCTGCCACTCCGCGCTGTTGCGGGTGGCCTCGAGGATGTCGACAAGCTGCGCGGTCTCGTCCTCGGTGATGCCGGGGGCGCCGAGCCAGCCGCGCCAGTTCGTCAGCGTGACCTCGAAGCCCTGTTCGCTCATCGTCGGGATGTTCTCGAAGCCGGCGATGCGTTCGGGGGCGGCGACGCCGAGGGCTTTGACGCGTCCGGCCTCGATCTGGTCGGAGACCTCGTTGAAGCCCGTCGAGGCGAAGTCCGTCGTGCCCGAGAGCAGGGTCTGGATGGCCTCGCCGCCGCCGGACTTCGGGATGTAGGTGATCGACGACGGCGGGATGTCGCCGAGGAGGGCGAGCTGCGCGATCGTCAGGTGGTCGACCGAACCGGCCGAACCGCCCGTCCACACGAAGCCCTCGGGGTCCTCCTGCCACGCCGACATGACGTCGCCGAGGGTGTTGTAGGGCGAGTCGGCGGCGGCGATGAGAACGTCGTAGTCCTCGGCGACGCGGGCGAGCAGGGTGGTGTCGTCGAAGCCGACGGGGGAGTCGTTGAGGGCGATCCCGCCGACCATCGCGGTGCCGGTGGCAAGAAGCGTGTCGGCCTGACCGTCCATCGTCGAGAACTTGCCGAGCCCGATCGTGCCGCCGGCGCCCGGGATGTTGACGACCTGGGCGTTGTTGGCGATGCGGGTCACGCGCATCGCCTGCTGGGTCTCGCGCGCGAACCCGTCCCAGCCGCCGCCCGCACCCGCGGGGGCGATGAGGGTGAGATTCGAGGAGAGATCCCCGGTCGCCGAGGCGGAGCGGATCGAATAGCCGGTCGCCGTGCCGATCGCCGCGACGGCGATGACGCCGTAGGCGACCTTGCCGAACAGGCGACGGGAGACGCCGCCGGATCTGTGTGGGTCCCCGGAATCGGGGGCGGTGCCGGAGTCAGGGCCGCCGGGCGGGCCTGCGCTGCCGGAAGACTGCATCATCATTGAGCAGATGTCCCTTCTTCATCGTCGAAGAACGCCTTCACCTGCGAAGACGTACATGGACCTCAGTCTAGTGTGGCGCGCGTCACGGTCTGCGGTTGAGTGCAATAAACCCGTTTGTCGCGTTCTGCGCCTTCTGCGCATTCTGCTCACAATGGGGGCGTGCGAACAGAGGCTCCGCAGCCCTGGAGTCGACGACCCCGCGAGCCCGGGCACCCTTGCGCGGGTGGCTAGGGTGGGCACATGACGTCTTCCGATTCCCCGCAGCCCGATCCGACCCCCGCCGAGGCGACCGCCCCCGACGCCGCACCTGCAGTCCCCGCTCCGACCCCCGCACCGACCGACGCGGTCGACCCGGCCGCGGCCCCCGCCTCGGCGCCGGTGGCGAAGAAGGTCCCGCACGAGCGCACGCACCACGGGCACACCTTCGTCGACGACTACGAATGGCTGCGGGACAAGGAGTCTCCCGAGGTCATCGCCCACCTCGAAGCGGAGAACGCATGGACCGAGGCGCAAACGGCCGACGTCGCCGGGCTGCGGGAGGCGATCTTCACCGAGATCAGAACCCGCATCAAGGAGACCGACATGTCGGTGCCGACCCGCCGCGGCGGGTACTGGTACTTCACACGCACTCGGGCCGGACTCGACTACGGCATCCACGTCCGAGTGCCGATCGCGGACTCGCAGGACTGGACGCCGCCGGAGGTCGGGGACGAACCGCTGCCCGACGAGGAGGTCGTCTTCGACTCGAACGAGGCGGCGAAGGGCTCGGACTTCTTCTCGCTCGGGACGTTCTCGCTCACCGACGACGGCGGCCGCCTCCTCTACGGCGTCGACACCGCCGGCGACGAGCGCTACGTTCTGCGCATCCGCGACCTCGTCACGGGCGAGGACCTGCCCGATGCCATCGAGAACACCTTCGCCGGGGCCTCGATCGACCCGACCGGCCGCTTCGTCTTCTACACCACCGTCGACGACGCGTGGCGCCCGGAGAAGGTGTGGCGTCACGCGGTGGGCTCCGACAGCGCCGACGACGTCTGCATCTTCCACGAACCCGACGAGCGCTTCTTCGTCGGCGCCGGCTTCTCCCGCTCCGGCCGGTACCTCTTCATCGTCACCGGCTCGAAGACGACGACCGGCTACTGGGCGCTGCGGACGAGCGACCTCGAGGCGACCCCGGCCGAGGTGTGGCCCCGCGTCGACGGCGTCGAGTACTCCGTCGAGCACGCCCTCATCGACCACGAGGACCGCTTCCTCATCACCCACAACCGCGACCGCGCGGACTTCGACATCATCGACGTGCCCGCCGCGAACCCGACCGGCGACGCCACGGAGACCGCCGACGCCGTCGACGCTCCCGCCGGCACGAGCCTCGACCCGACGACGACCGGCCGCAGCGTCCTCGTCGACGTCGACGGCCTGCGCATCGAGGAGGTCGACGCCTTCGTCGGGTATATCGTCATCAGCTATCGCCGAGGCGGTTTCGCCCGGGTCGGCATCGTCCCCCTCACCGGGGCGCCGAGCACCCCGTTCGGCCCGCTCGAGGAGCTGCCCTTCGATCGGGAGACCGGCACGCTCGGCCTCGGGGCGAACCCCGAGTTCGAACAGCCGGCGATCCGACTGACGTTCACGTCGATGTCGACGCCCGCCGTCGTCTTCCAGCACGACATCGCCACCGGAGCCGACACCGTCCTCAAGCGCCAGCCCGTGCTCGGCAGCGTCGACCTCGCCCGGTACGGCGAATCCCTCGTCTGGGCGCGGGCTGCGGACGGCACCGAGATCCCCGTGTCCCTCGTCTACCGCACCGACCTCGTCGATGTCGGACCCGACGGCCGCCTCGGCGCCCCGGCACCGCTCGTCCTCTACGGCTACGGCTCGTACGAGATCAGCGTCGACCCGTACTTCTCCGTCGCCCGGCTCTCCCTTCTCGACCGCGGCGTCGTCTACGCGATCGCCCACGTGCGCGGCGGCGGCGAGATGGGCCGCCACTGGTACGACGAGGGCAAGACGACGGTGAAGACGAACACGTTCACCGACTTCATCGCCGTCGCCGGCCACCTCATCGCCGAGGGATGGACGACGCCGGAGCAGCTCGTCGCCACCGGGGGATCGGCCGGTGGGCTCCTCATGGGGGCGGTGACGAACATGGCGCCCGAGCTCTTCGCGGGGATCAGCGCCCACGTGCCGTTCGTCGACGCGCTCACCTCGATCCTCATGCCCGAACTCCCGCTCACCGTCATCGAATGGGAGGAGTGGGGCGATCCGCTCCACGATCCGGAGGTCTATGAGTACATGCGCTCCTACACCCCCTATGAGAACGTCGCCGAGGCGGCCCACCCGCAGATCCTGGCCGTGACCTCGCTCAACGACACCCGGGTCCTCTACGTCGAACCCGCGAAATGGGTGGCCAGGCTGCGCGAGGTCGGCGCCGATGCGCTGCTGCGCACCGAGATGGCCGCCGGTCACGGCGGTGCCTCGGGACGCTACGACGCGTGGAAGGAGACGGCGTTCGACTTCGCGTGGATGCTCCGCGTCCTGGGACGATCGGACGTGCAGATCGCCCCCTGAGCGGACGCGTGGCCGTGCAGATAACGATCTGCAGACGAAACGTCTCCCGATGTGTGATTTCGACTACTGGTGTCAGAGGCGCCGAATAGAGTTGATAGCATCACAGTCGTCCAGCACCGACCCGTCCTCGACGCCGAGGGCACCCGGGGTCGGTCAACGGTTGGACTGATGCTCGACCGCCCCCAAGCGACGGGGGCGGTCATCGGTTCGCCCCGGAGCCCCACGCCCCGGGCCGATATTTTTCAAAGGGGAGAAGTATGCGTCTCAAGAAACTGGCCGTGGCCCTCGTCGCCATCGGTTCGATGGCCGCGGTCTCGGCGTGTTCCGGCGGCGACAGCGGCGGAGGTGAGGGCGGCGGGGACTCGTACAGCATCGGCATCTCCCAGCTCGTCCAGCACCCGGCCCTCGACGCGGCGACCGCCGGATTCAAGAAGTCCTTCGAGGACGCCGGAGTCGAGGTCGACTGGGACGAGCAGAACGCCAACGGCGAACAGGCCAACGCCACATCGATCGCGCAGAACTTCGCGAGCTCCGACCTCGACCTCGTCCTCGCCGTCGCCACCCCGGCAGCGCAGGCCGCAGCCCAGGCGATCACCGACAAGCCCGTCCTCTTCACCGCCGTCACCGACGCGGTCGAGGCCGGCCTCGTCCAGTCGAACGAGGCACCCGGCGGCAACGTCACCGGCACCTCCGACCTCAACCCGGTCGCCGATCAGCTGCAGCTCGTCAAGGACGTCAAGCCCGACGCGAAGACCGTCGGCATCGTCTACAGCTCCGGTGAGGTCAACTCGCAGGTCCAGGTCGACCTCGCGAAGGAGGCCGCGCAGGGCATGGGGCTGGAGATCAAGGAGGCGACGATCGCGAACTCGAGTGAGCTCGGCCAGGCCGTCGACTCCCTCGGCAAGGTCGACGCCTACTACGTGCCCACCGACAACAACGTCGTCTCCGCGGTGACGACGATGGTCCAGGCCGCTGAGAAGAACCAGGCGCTGCTCGTCGGCTCCGAGGCCGGACAGGTCGAGCAGGGCGCGGCGATCACCCGCGGCATCGACTACACGAAGCTCGGCGAGCAGACCGGTGCGATGGCCCTGAAGATCCTCCAGGACGGGGCGAAGCCGGCGGACATGCCGGTCGAGACGAGCGAGACCCTCGAACTCGTCGTCAACCCCGAAGCGGCGAAGAAGCAGGGCGTCGAGATTCCGCAGAACCTCATCGACGAAGCCGACAAAGTCATCGAATGACGCCGAGGCGGGTCTGCGGTGAGTGCTCACCGCAGACCCGCGTCGTGTTCCCTCCCATCATCTAGAGGCGGCGTGACCCGCCTGCTCAGCGCCCGGGACGAGTCCCGGGCGGCACGGCAACCAGGGCGATGCCCTGACGATCTGATCGGACAGCAATGTACGGAGCGCTGGAGCTCGGGCTCATCTACGCAGCCATGGCCTTGGGTGTCTACCTCACCTTCAAGGTCCTCAACTTCCCCGACCTCACCGTCGACGGAAGCTTCACCACGGGAGGCGCCACCGCGGCCTCCCTCATCATCGCCGGGGTCAACCCGTTCCTCGCGACGCTCGCCGCCGTCGGTGCCGGCCTCATCGCCGGTTTCATCACCGGCCTCCTCCACACGAAGGGCGGCATCGACGGACTGCTCGCCGGCATCCTCACGATGATCGGCCTGTGGTCGATCAACCTGCGGATCATGGGACAGGCCAACCTCTCCCTGCTGCGCGAGGACACCGTGTTCACCCCGCTGCGGGCGAACATGTGGCTGGGGACGTGGGTGTCGATCGCGATCCTCATCGCCTTCGTCCTCGTGCTCAAGTTCCTCGTCGACTGGTTCCTCACCACCGACCTCGGCCTCGCCATCCAGGCCACCGGCAACAACCGCGAGATGATCCGCAGCCTCGGCGTCAACACCGATAACACGACGATGCTCACGCTCGCCCTGTCCAACGGACTCGTCGCCCTCTGCGGCGCGCTCATCGCGCAGTACCAGGGGTTCGCCGACATCAGCATGGGCATCGGCCTCATCCTCGTCGGCCTCGCCTCGGTCATCCTCGGTCAGGCGATCTTCGGCAACCGGAACATCGTCATGGCCAGCCTCGGCGCGATCCTCGGATCGGTCATCTACCGCATCATCATCTTCCTCGCGCTGCGGGCGGGCCTCAACACCGATGACATGAAGCTCACGACCGCGCTGCTCGTCATCGTCGCGCTCCTGCTGCCGCGGTGGGGCTTCCTCAAGCGGATCCCGTCCCTGCGCTCCCGCGGCAACCGGGCTCCGGCGAAACTGCCCGAGGGCACGACCGACGATCCGGCCGCCGTCCATGCCGCACAGGGCGGCGTCCCCGCGGGGACGTCCGGTCCCCGCTCCTCGACCGTGAAGGAAGGCTGAGCCATGCTGACGATCGACTCGATCTCGAAGACCTTCTTCCCCGGCACCGTCAACGAGCGCAAAGCCCTGCAGAACCTCTCGCTCACTCTCGCCGAATCCGATTTCGTCACCGTCATCGGGTCGAACGGGGCGGGCAAATCGACCCTGCTCAACACGATCTCCGGCCGCCTGCCCATCGACTCCGGGTCGATCACGATCGACAGCGCCGAGGTGGCGAAGAAGCCCGAATACCGCCGGGCCGCCTACCTCGGGCGCGTGTTCCAGGATCCGATGGCCGGGACCGCGCCCGACCTGACGATCGAGCAGAACCTCTCGCTCGCGCTCAAGCGCGGACGTGCGCGGGGGCTGGGACGGGGGACCACCTCGGCGCGGCGCGAGCGCTTCCGGACCGAACTCGCGACCCTCGAACTCGGGTTGGAGAATCGCCTGAAGACGAAGGTCGGGCTGCTCTCCGGTGGGCAGCGGCAGGCGCTCAGCCTTCTCATGGCCGGGTTCACGCAGCCGCGGATCCTCCTCCTCGACGAGCACACCGCTGCCCTCGACCCGCAGCGGGCGGCGCTCGTGACCGAGCTGACGGAGAAGATCGTCGCCGCCGACGGGCTGACGACGCTCATGGTCACCCACAACATGGAGCAGGCGATCTCGCTCGGCAACCGGCTCATCATGATGCACGAGGGCCGCATCATCTACGAGGCCGACGCCGAGAAGAAGAAGACGCTGACGGTCGAGGCCCTGCTCGGGGAGTTCTCGAAGCTCAAGGGCGCCTCTCTCGGCGACCGCGCGCTGCTCAACTGAGGTCCGGCGCAGGGCTCACCTGAGGTTCGTCGCATTCCGCACCCAAGGTCCGGCGCATTCCACTCCTGAGGTTCGCCGCAGCGCCCGGCTGACGCTCCGCTGACCAGCACGGTTGCTGTCATTGACCGTGCCGGTCAGCGGAGCGCGCCGCATTCCGGCAGGTGTGCGCGCTGCATTCCGGCAGGAGTGTTTGCCGTTTCCCTCGATGACGGTGTGCCGTTGAGATGGTCCGCAGAAGCTGTTAATCTCCCACACCATGGGCATTTCCAGGAGCTCGAGATCACACCGCCGTGGTCGAACGACCCCGGAAACCCCCTCCCCGCAGCGGCCGCCCGCGCATCGGCGGGAGCCGGCAGCCGTCGTGTCGAGCATCGTGTCGTGCGGTGGAGAACCCTGATCGCTCGACACCGCCTCACACAGACGAAGTGCGCCGGAGCGCCGTATTCCTCTCCGCCGGCCACGACTCCGGCGACCAGCTTTCCCGAACCCTCAACCGAGCTGACCCGGCGACTTGATCGACGGTGAGCTGCCGCCCGAGCCGCCGCACGCCCACACGGGCGCCGCACGCTTCCGACCGGAGCGCAGCCTGCGGCGAAGACACGGCCCGCCGGCACAGAGCACACCGGCACAGAGCACACCGGCAACCGTCACCGAGACCGATAACCCGTCACTGAGACCGACCACTGTCACTGAGACCGACCATTGAGAAAGGCCCATCGTCTTGTCCCGCGACTCGACCGACGACCGTCACACCACGCCCGACACGCAGCCGGCGCCCGACACCGAGCACACGACGCGCACCGACGCGGCCCCCGAGCACTCCCTGTCGCTGCGCACTCCGGCCCGCCGCGCCTCCCGCGAACGGATGAGAGCCGACGCCAAACGGGTCGGCCGCGATGCCAAGCGGGTGAGCCGGGATGCCGGCAAGCGCCTCGGCGCCCTCGACTACGCACGACCCAAACGGGCGGCCGGCACCACCGACGGTGTGGGCGAGGAGGCGGAGACCCAGTACCCGCACGACATCCACCCGATCCTCGTGCCCGGCATCGCGATCGACGAACAGCGGCGCCGGTACTCGATCGACAAGGTGATCTTCGCGATCGCCGGCGGTCTCACCGTCGCGTTCGTCATCTGGGGCATCGCCGATCCCGGCAGCGTCTCCACCGTCGCGACGGCCGCCTACGACTGGTCGACGCTCAACGTCGGCTGGTTCTTCAACCTCGTCGCGATCGTCGTTCTCGTCGCCCTCCTCATCATCGCGTTCTCGCCGTACGGGCGGATCCCGTTGGGCAAGGACGGGGAGAAGGCGGAGTTCAGCACGTTCGCGTGGGTCGCGATGCTCTTCGCCGCCGGCATCGGCATCGGCGTCCTCTTCTTCGGTCCCTCCGAGCCGCTGACCTACTTCATCACCCCACCGCCGCTGACGAACGACCCGGAGACCGTTGAGGCCCTCCACGGCTCGATGGCCCAGACCTATTACCACTGGGGCTTCCACGCGTGGGCGATGTACGCCCTCGTCGGCGGGGCGATCGCCTACGCCGCCTACCGCCGCGGCCGCTCGCTCCTGCTGTCCTCGATCTTCCGCAGCCTCTTCGGCAAGCGCCAGACCGAGGGCTTCGCCGGTCGCCTCGTCGACATCTTCGCGATCGTCGCCACCCTCTTCGGGACCGCCGCCGCCCTCGGCATCGCCGCGATGCAGATCGGCACCGGTGTGACGATCGTGTCCGGGGCCGGTCCGATGACGAACACGACGCTCGTCATCATCATCTGCGTCCTCACCGTGGGCTTCATCATCTCCGCGGTGTCCGGCGTCTCCCGCGGCATCCGCTACCTCTCATCGATCAACATCGTGCTCACGGTCGGCATCGTCGCCCTCGTCCTCTTCCTCGGCCCCACCCTCTTCCTCCTCAACCTGCTGCCCTCGGCGCTCATGGAGTACCTCGGCTCGTTCTTCGACCTCATGGGCCGGTCCCTGTCGTGGGGCGGCCAGACGCAGGAGTTCCAGTCGGTGTGGACCGTCTACTACTGGGCATGGTGGATCTCGTGGTCGCCGTTCGTCGGCACGTTCATCGCCCGGATCTCCCGCGGCCGCAGCATCCGCCAGTTCATCCTCGGCACGATCTTCATCCCCTCGGCCCTCCTCTTCGTCGCCTACGGGATCATGGGCGGGACCTCGATCTGGATGTACCGGGAGGGCGCTGCCGGATTCACCGAGACGATGGAGGCCCCCGAGGTGTTCTTCACCCTCATCGGCAACCTCCCGGGCATCGGCTGGCTGCCGGCGGTCGCGATCGTCGTCCTCGCGATCTTCTTCATCACCTCCGCCGACTCCGCCTCGGTGGTCATGGGCATGCTCACGAGCCGCGGCGACCAGACGCCGAAGAAGTGGGTCGTCGTGTTCTGGGGGCTCGTCATGTCCGGGATCGCCGTCGTCATGCTCCTCCTCGGCAACGCGAGCGCCCTCGAGGGTCTCCAGCAGCTCGTCATCGTCACCGCCGTGCCGTTCGCCCTCGTGATGATCCTCATCATCGTCGCGTGGGTGAAGGAGCTGCGCACCGACCCGATCGCCCTGCGCCGGAAGTATGCGCAGAACGCGGTCGACAACGCCGTCGTCGCCGGCGCGGAGACCTACGGCGACAATTTCGCCCTCCACGTCGTCCCGACCGAACCCGGGGACGGTGCCAACGGCGATATCGACTCCGAGCACGAGGACTACACCGACTGGTACCAGCGCACCGACGAGAACGGCGAACCCGTCGGCTACGACTACGAGACCGGCCAGTGGGCCGACGGGTGGACCCCGGAGACCGCGGACTCCTCGGACAGTGAGACGGACATCCCCGCCGAGGCGGCCGCTGAGTCCGAGGCCGACCCCACCGAGGTGCATGCCCAGTCCCGCCCCGACGGTGCTGGGGAGACCGGAGGTGAGCCGGCGGCTCGTCCGCGTGACTGAGGTGGCGGCGACGCCGCGGCCGTCGACGCGGGTGTCCTGACCGCGGCGCTCTCCTCCGGCGGCGGAGTCAGAGCCCGAGGCGGTCCGCCGCAGCGACGATCTCGCCCAAGTCGGAGAGGAAGTCGGCCCGGCGGTCCTCGGACCACTGCGCAGTGAGACGAGCGAGGACCTCATCCTGCCAGGTGAGCGCCTCGGCGAGCATCGACTCTCCAGCGGGCGTGAGGACCGAGGTGCGGCGCCGCGCGTCGGCGGAGGAGACGTCGGTGCGCACGACTCCTGCCTCGGTGGCCGTTCTCAGCAGGCGCGACGCCCCGGACTGATCGATGCCGAGGTGAGCGGCGACCGCATTGACCGTGGCATCGGCGCCGCGGGACGTGAGCGCATCGACCGCCTCGGCGACGAGGGCGAGTCGGCCCTGCGCCGTCGAGACGGTCTCACGGCCGGGCAGCTGGCCGAAGCGACGGACGAACGCGAACAGCGCCCGACCGGGATGGTCGGAGGTCATGCGAGCGAGTCGGTGTGGTCGGTGGCCGCCATCTCCCGGCAGATGAACGCAAGCTCGAGGGCCGACCGGAGACTCGGCTGCCGGAGCGCCGCGGTGACGACGGAGCCCCGTGCGGCACCGCTGACGCGGAAGACCGTGGCCACCCGCGTCGGAGTCGGGCTCTGCGGCCACGTCGCGTCCTGCTCGACGACCATGAGGCGCTCGCTGATCGGGTGCCATGATCGCGGGACCATCCGGATGCCGGAGCGGTCCACCCAGTCGGCGAACTCCGCCGGAGTGATCGGGCCTGCGCCTTTGGGGCCGAGGACGACGACGGGATCTCCGACGGCTCGCGCACAACGGGCGCGGTCACCCGAGTTCACCGCCGTGTGCCATTCGCCGATCGCGGCCTCGATGGCCGGCATGTGCTGTGAGGACATGCAGACAATTGTATGCACGACGCATAGGAGTTGTCTCGAGCGGCAGCCGCCGACCGGGAGGACTTCCGCCGAGCCGGCCGGTCGCCGGGTCCCGCCGCCCGCGCAGCTCAGAGAGTGAGGGCGAGTCGGAACCCCGTGTGCGCGAGCGACGTGTCGGGGGTGACCGCGGTGCGCGCCGAGGTGCGGTACCGGCGGCAGTAGGAGGCGTGGCACAGGTGGGAGCCGCCGCGCAGGACGGCACGGTCGTCGTGAGGGGCGAAGGCCCCGCTCGTCCACTCCCAGACATTGCCGGTCATGTTGTGCAACCCGAAGCCGTTGGGGGCGAAGGCATTGGCGGCGACGGTGCCGACCGGTTCGGTGGGACCGTCGGGGAAGGTGCCGACGAAGGTCTTCATCCGCGGGACGCCGTCGGGTTCGCGCACCGAACCCCACGGGTAGGGCTGCTGGTCGAGTCCGCCGCGGGCGGCGTACTCCCATTCGGCCTCGGTCGGCAGGCGGGCGCCGACCCAGGCGGCGTAGGCCTCGGCGTCACGTCGCGTCACATGCGTGACGGGATGGTCGGCGAGTGCGACGATGGGCCCATGACCTTCCACTCGTCCCACCGCGGCTGCTCCAGCGGCACCCGGCCCTGGAGCACCGGGGCCGGCCGGGTGCAGCCACGTGGCGCCCGCGACCTGACGCCACCACGGGGTCGCGGCTACGGCCGGGGACTGCGCGCGGACCGCGTCGGGCAGATGACCGGCGAAGACGAGCGAATCGCCGTGGACCTCCGCCTCGGTGCGGTGCCCGGTGGCGAGGACGAACGCGGCGAAGGAGGCGACGGTGACCGTGGTCGCTGCGATCGCGAACGGGTCGACGGCGACCGCGCGCACGGGACCTTCGCCGTCGGCAGGGTAGGCGAGCGCATCCTCGCTGCCCATGCGGAACGTGCCGCCGGGCAGTCCGATGAGGCGCAGATCCTGTGGCGCCGAGGCGGCGAGACCCGCGATGAGTGCCCCATCGTCGATGAGCCCTGGGCCGTCGATGAGCCCTGTGCCGTCGACGAGACCCGCGCCTTCGGTCGCATTCCGGCCCGGCACAGCCACCTCGGCGGGGGTTTCTTCTGCGCGAACGCCCACCTCGGGTGGGGTCTGCCGCGACGCACCGGTATTGGCCGGCGATGTTCGCGACGGACCGCAGCATGAGCTCATCACACACCCCTTTCACTCAGGCTCCACCGCCACCCTAGATCCGGCGCGCCCGCGGACGGTCGCGCCCTGACACACAAGGACGTGACCCAGTATGCAACCGCCCAACATCGTCGTCATCCAGGCCGACCAGATGGCGGCCGACGCCCTCGGCGCGTACGGCAGCGATGCCGCACGCACTCCCACCATCGATGCGCTCGCCGCCACCGGCGCCGTCTTCGACCGCGCCTACTGCGCGAGCCCGCTCTGCGCGCCGTCCCGAGCGGCGATGATGACCGGGCGCCTGCCCTCGGAGATCGACTGCCTCGACAACGGCGACGACTTCGCCGCCTCGGTGCCGACGTTCGCTCATCGGCTCCGCAAGCTCGGCTACCACACCGCGCTCATCGGCCGGATGCACTTCATCGGCCCCGACCAGCACCACGGCTTCGAGGAGCGGCTGACGACCGACGTCTACCCGGCCGACCTCGACATGGTCCCCGACTGGACCCGACCACTGGCGGACCGGCTCCAGTGGTACCACTCCGCCGACCCCGTGTTCACCGCCGGTGCGGCCACGGCGAACGTCCAGCAGGACTTCGACGACGAGGTGCTCTTCCGCACCCTGCGCCACCTGAGCGACCGGAAGCGGGCGAACCAGGCGGCGGGTGAGGACCGCCCGTTCCTCATGGTCACCTCGTTCATCCACCCGCACGACCCGTACGAGCCGCCGCGGGAGCACTGGGACCGCTTCGCCGAGGCGGGCATCCCCGACCCCGCCCACCCCGCCGTCCCCGACGCGGCCTCCGATCCGCACACCCATCGGCTGCGGACGATGTGCGGATTCGACGAGAGGGAGCCGACGCTCGAGGAGGTCAGGCGGGCCCGACGCGCCTACTTCGCCGCGGTGAGCTACGTCGACGACCACATCGGCCGGATCACGTCTCGGCTGGCGGAGCTCGGCCTGGCCGAGAACACCGTGGTCATCGTCGTCAGCGATCACGGGGACATGCTCGGGGAGAAAGGGCTGTGGTACAAGATGTCCCCGTACGAGCAGTCCGCCCGCGTCCCGCTCATCATCTCCGGGCCCGCCGAGGTGGTCGCCCCCGGACGGTACACGACGCCGGTCTCGCTCATCGACCTCGCCCCGACGCTGCTCGAGATCGCGCGCACCGGGGCACTCACCGGCGACCCGGCGGGACGGGACCCCGGAGGCGAAGGGGCCGCGCAGTCCGCGGACGCCGCCGACGTCGCGGCCGTGCCGCGGGTGCGGGTGAACGACGTCGACGAGGGGCTGAGCGGGGTCTCCCTCCTCGAGACGGCGCGCCGCGAGACGGCGGGGGAGTCGAGGCCTGCGGAACGCGACATCGTCATCGAGTACTTCGCCGAGGGCACCCGCCGACCGCAGGTGACGATCGTCCGCGGACCGCTCAAGCTCATCGTGTGCCCCGGCGACCCCGACCTGCTCTTCGACCTCGACGCCGACCCCGACGAACTCGACAGCCGTGCCGCCGATCCCGCCTACGCGGAGGTCTGCGCGCAGCTGCGGGCGGAGATCGCCGCGCGCTATGACCTCATCCAGGTCGAAGAGCACGTGCTCGGGTCCCAGCGGAACCGGCAGCTCGTCGCCGATGCGCTGCGGATCGGCCGTGTCCGGCACTGGGACTTCGACCCGCAGATCGAGACCGGGTACGTGCGCGGGGACTTCTGGTCGGCGTTCCGCTACGGGAAGATCCCCGCCGAGTAGGGGAGGCTGCGGCCGGTGGCGGCGTCGCCTGGGCCAGGAGGCGGCCGGCCGCTTCCCATTCACTGACCATTCCGCGCGTTGTGGATCACACTTTGAGCTTGGGGTGGCATCATCGGAGAGAACAGGAGGGAAGCCATGACCAAGTTCGAGTGGACCTCGGAAGTCCCGCTCGCCGCCGAGACCACGTACGACTGGCACGCACGACCCGGAGCGCTGACCCGCGTCTCACCGCACTGGGCGCAGGAGATCGTCGAGGAGGGCTATCCTCCGCTCGCGCCGGGGTCGGTCGCCCAGATCAAGGCGAGCCTGCCCGGCAGCTACGGACTCGTGCGGCGCCCGTTCACCGCCGTGCACTCCGAGGGGCCCTCCCGCTTCTCCTTCGTCGACGAGCTCATGAAGGGTCCGCTGAGCCAGTGGAAGCACACCCACGAGTTCACCTCGGAGGCCGGCGGATCGCAGATCTCCGACACCATCGAGTTCTCGATGACGCCGCAGGGATTCGAGACGATCGACCGCGCGATGAGCCACTATCTGCAGGCGACGTTCGAGGCCCGGCAGCGCCGGCTCCTCATGGACTTCGCGTTCCTCGAGCGGATGAACGCGCCGCTGCTGCGGTCGAGCACGCCCAAGCACATCCTCATCGGCGGCGGCAGCGGGCTCGTCGGTCGGCAGGTTGCGGCGCTGTTCTCGACCGCCGGCCACTTCGTCCGCCTCCTCGTCCGTCGGACCCCGAAATTCGAGTACGAAGTGCACTGGGATCCCGAGCTCGGGATCATCAACCCCCGCGACCTCGCGTGGGCCGATACCGTCGTCCACCTCGGCGGGAAGTCGATCGCGACCCGGTTCACGAAGAAGGCCAAAGAGGAGATCCGCTCCTCCCGTCTCGATTCGACGATGCTGCTCGCGGAGACGATGAAGGCGCTGCCGGAGGCGAAGCGACCGGAGGTCTTCGTCTGTGCGTCGGCCGTCGGGGCCTACGGCGCCGAGGCGCAGCGCCCGGTCGATGAGTCCGCGCCCTTCGGTGAGGGGTTCCTCGCCGACCTGTGCCGGGACTGGGAGGCTGCGGCGGCGAGCGTCGAGGAGGCGGGCATCCGCTGGGTCTCGATCCGGTCGGGCATCGCGCTGACCACCCTCGGCGGGTTCCTCAAGGTGCAGGCGCCGCTCTACCTCGCCGGGGCCGGAGGGCGGCTGGGCAGCGGTGATCAGGGGCTCGCGTGGGTCTCGCTCGATGACCTCGCACGGTCCTACGTCCATGCGGCGCTGACGGACTATGTGCGGGGCCCGGTCAACGCGGTGGCCCCGCACCTCGTCACGCAGAAGGAGTTCGCCGAGGCGCTCGCCGCCCATCTGCACCGCCCCGCGGTGATCCCGACGCCGGGATTCGTCACCGAACTCGTCCTCGGACGTGACGGCGCCAGGGAGCTGGCACTCGCCGACCAGAAGGTCATGCCGACGAAGCTCGAGGAGACCGGGTACCAGTTCGCGCAGCCCACCCTCACCGACTGCCTCGACGAGGAGCTCGGCACCGGGGCCTAGAGTTCACCGATGATCTGCCGCTCGGGAACCCCATGTGCGCATAGAGTGGCCGCATGAGTGAGCAGTGGCCCGGCCCGAAGCCGCCGGAGAACCCCGGTCAGCCGTATGTGCGCAATGCCGGAGTCCCCGGCCATGTGCCGGAGCACCAGCCAGGATCCGGTCCCGGTGGCCGGTGGTCCGAGAGCAGGCAACACTCGGCAGCGGCGTCTGCTGCCGTCGACCCCGGATGGTTCGCACGCATCGCGCTCTGGGTGTCGATCCTCATCGATCGACTGCCGGCGATCATCCTGCTGCCGTTCATCTATTCGACGTCGATCGCCGACGGGCTCCCGGATCTCGCCGCGCTCTACTCTGCGGTGGTGCTCATCGCCGGCATCATCGCCTGCCTCGTCGGCGTCCTCGCGTTCCTCCTCGTGCGCAACACGAGTTGGCTGCGACGGATGGTCGGCGGCGGCATCTATCTTGTCGCCGGCATCCTCAGTGTGGCGGTCCCGCCGGTGATGACACGGCTGCTCACGGAGTTCGTCTACCGGATGAACGCGGAGTACTCGCTGTTCCCGATCGTCTTCGCCGTCTTCTCGACGATCGTGGTCGCCGCTCTGCTCATCGCCTGGAACATCGTGCGCAACCGGTCGTGGTGGGTCCATCTCGTCGCCGCGGGCCTCGCTGCTGTCTCCGCCGTTGTCGTCGCCGTCGTCCAGTACGTCACCACCCTCCAGGCAGCGGATCCCGCAGTTGCGGGACTTATCTCGCAGGTGCTCTCGCTGCTCCTGTTCTTCGCCGCGCTCGGTCTGCTCCACGTCTGCGGTCGCCTGCGCGGCGGGTCGGTGCCCGTCGTCGCGCAGCCGGCCCTCGGAGAGCGTCGACGGCTGCAGCCGGGACCGGCGGCGGGCGGTCAGTATTCGGGAACGCAGTATCCGGGAGCGCAGTGCTGGGGTGACCAGTTCTCGGGCGGTCAGCACCCGGGAGCCCCGAACTACGGCGGTCAGCATTCGGGTGCCCCATACCCGGGCGCCCAGCACCACGGTGCCCAATACCAAGGCGCCCAGTATCCGTATGCTCCCGGCGAGGACGCGCAGTATTCGGGAGCACCCTCTCCGGACGCACAGCATCCCTACGCCCGGAACCCGTTCGCGCAGCACCCGGGGACAGGGCAGTCGAGCGGGCAGGCAACGGGCGCGCACGAAGCCCACGGCTCCCCGCAGGCGTCCGGCCCGAACTCAGCGGATCAGCCGTACGGTTACGGCCGACACGATTCCACCCAGCGCTCCGATTCCACCCAGGGTTTCGGCGGCCAGTGGACTGCCGGCCAGCCCTACGACGGCCAGCCATACGGCGGCCAGCCCTACGACGGCCGGCACGGAGCCGGCGACCCGCCGCGTCGCCCGCGGCACTGAACGACAGGCGCCGCTGAGCCCGGATGGGTCCCAGACAGACACGAAGGAGCCGCGTGGATGACCACGCGGCTCCTTCATTGCTCAGTACAGAGGCCGACCGCTGCTCAACGCAGAGGCCGCACCCTGCTCAGCCCAGCAGGCCGAACCCTGCCGATCTCACCTCAGCCGAAATGCTCAGGCAGGGTCTTCTCGTGAGCGTCGCGGAGTTCGTTCAGGCCGATCGAGAAGTGATCGACGAGTTCGAGCTGCGGCTCGCCGTCGCCAGTGTCGGTCATGCCGATGCGGATGAACGGGAAGCCGCGTGCGGTGCACATGTCCTTGAACCGGACCTCCTCCGACCGCGGCACGGCGACGATCGCCCGTGCCGTGGATTCGGAGAACAGGGCGGTGAAGACGTCGATGCCGTCGCGTTCGCAGAGTTCGTCGAGCCAGATGCGCGCCCCGGTGTCGAACCGCAGGCTCGCCTCGACGAGGGCCTGGGACAGGCCGCCCTCGGAGAGGTCGTGGGCGGCATCGACCATGCCGTCGCGCGAGGAGTTGATGAGGATCTCACCGAGTTCGCGTTCGGCCTCGGGCTTGTACTGCGGGGGAACCCCGCCGAGGTGGCCGGCCGTGACGTCGGCCCATGCTGAACCGTCGAGTTCGGCTGCCGTGGTGCCGAGCAGGTAGATCGTCTGACCCGGCTCACTCCAGCCGCTCGGGGTGCGACGGGCGACGTCGTCGAAGACGCCGAGCACACCGACGACCGGGGTCGGGTGGATGGCGACGCCGCCGGTCTGGTTGTAGAGGGACACGTTGCCGCCGGTCACGGGGATGCCCAGGTCCTGGCACGCCTCGGCGAGGCCTTCGACTGCGGCGGCGAACTGCCACATGATCTCCGGGTCCTCGGGAGAGCCGAAGTTGAGGCAGTCGGTGACCGCGCGGGGGATGGCCCCTGCGGTGGCGACGTTGCGGTAGGCCTCGGCCAGCGCGAGCTGGGCGCCGCGGGCCGGGTCGAGGTAGCCGTAGCGGCCGTTGGCGTCCGTCGCGATCGCGACTCCGAGGCCGGACTCCTCGTCGACGCGGATGACACCGGCGTCGTCGGGGAAGGCCTGCGCGGTGTTGCCCTGGACGTAACGGTCGTACTGGGTGGTGATCCACTCCTTCGACGCGAGGTTCGGGGCGGCTGCGAGCTCGAGCACGGTCGCCCGCAGCTCGTCATCGGTGGTGGGCGCGACCAGGCCGGCGGCCTCGACGGAGTTCGCGGCCACCTCGGCGGTCCAGGAGGGCTCGGTCATCGGACGGTTGTAGACGGGTCCGTCGTGGGCGACCGAGCGCGGGGGCACGTCGACGATGACGTCGCCGTGCCATTCGATGATGAGGCGGCCGGTGTCGGTGACCTCGCCGAGGACGGAGGTCTCGACGTCCCACTTCTCAACGATCTCCATGAAGTCGTCGAGGCGGTCGGGCCGGACGACGGCCATCATCCGCTCCTGCGACTCGGACATGAGGATCTCTTCGGGCGTGAGGGTGTCATCGCGCAGCAGCACGTCGTCGAGGGCGATGTGCATGCCGCCGTCGCCGTTCGAGGCGAGTTCGGAGGTCGCGCAGCTGATGCCCGCGGCGCCGAGGTCCTGGATGCCCTCGACGACGCCGGCGCGGAAGAGCTCGAGGCAGCATTCGATGAGCACCTTCTCCGCGAAGGGGTCGCCCACCTGGACGGCGGGCCGCTTCGAGGGCTTCGTGTCGTCGAACGATTCGGAGGCGAGGATCGAGGCTCCGCCGATGCCGTCGCCGCCGGTGCGGGCGCCGAAGAGGACGACCTTGTTGCCCTTGCCGGAGGCGTTGGCCAGGCGGATGTCCTCATGCCGGAGAACGCCGACGGCCAGGGCGTTGACGAGGGGATTGCCCTGGTAGACGGAGTCGAAGACGGTCTCGCCGCCGATGTTGGGCAGGCCGAGGGAGTTGCCGTATTGGCTGATGCCGGCGACGACGCCGTGGACGAGGCGGGAGGTGTCGGGGTGGTCGATCGCACCGAAGCGCAGCTGATCCATCACGGCCACGGGGCGGGCGCCCATCGAGATGATGTCGCGGACGATGCCGCCGACGCCGGTGGCCGCGCCCTGGTGGGGTTCGACGTAGCTCGGGTGGTTGTGCGACTCGACCTTGAAGGTCACCGCCCAGCCGTCGCCGATGTCGACGACGCCGGCGTTCTCGCCGATGCCCACGAGCAGGTGCTTCTTCATGTCGTCGGTGACGTAGTCACCGAACTTCGACAGGTGGACCTTCGAGGACTTGTACGAGCAGTGCTCGGACCACATGACGGAGTACATCGCCAGTTCCGCCGAGGTGGGGCGACGGCCGAGGATCTCCCTGATCCGGGCGTATTCGTCGGCTTTGAGGCCGAGTTCGGCGAACGGCTGGTCGACGTCGGGGTTCGTGGTGGCGAACTCGACCGTCTCCTTGACCTTCTTCGAGGTCTGATCGACCTCCTGGGCATCGTCCGCGCGAGCAGACTCGGGATTCGCGGAGATGAGGTTTTCAGACATGTCCTCTGAGTGGCCCTTTCGTACGACACGGAGCTCAGGGTCCATCTTATCCGGGCCGGGTTGCTCCCGCGCGCCCGCCCGGGGGAGGGGCCGCCTCGGCGAGGGCGTCGACGCACGCGCCGGTGACGCTCTCACGGTGCGTCACCTCGGCGAAGACGGTCGCGCTGACGTCCGCCGGCAACCGCTGTGGCAGGGGAACCGGGCCGAGAAATAGAATGGGGATCATGGCCACTCCCAAAATCGTGCTCTTCTATGTCTTCACGCCGCTGCCCGACCCCGAGGCCGTCCGGCTGTGGCAGCACACCCTCGCCGAGAGCCTCGGCCTCAAGGGGCGCGTGATCATCTCGGAGCACGGGATCAACGCGACGCTCGGCGGTGACATCGGGGAGGTCAAGGCCTATGTGCGGGCGACGAAGTCGTACGAGCCGTTCCGGGGCGCCGACATCAAATGGTCGAACGGGCAGGGCGATGACTTCCCGCGGCTGAGCGTCAAGGTCCGCCCCGAACTCGTGACGTTCGGCACCGACGACGAGATCACCGTCACCGCCGACGGCGTCCAAGGCGGGGGAACCCATCTCAAGCCCGGAGCTCTGCACAAGCTCATGGACGAGCGCGGCGACGAGGTCGTCTTCTTCGATGGGCGCAATGCGATGGAGGCGCAGATCGGGAAGTTCCGGGACGCGATCGTGCCCGACACGGAGACGACGCGGGACTTCATCGCCGAGATCGAATCCGGCAAGTACGACGACCTCAAGGACAAGCCCGTCGTCACCTACTGCACCGGCGGCATCCGCTGCGAGGTGCTGTCCGTGCTCATGAGGAACCGCGGGTTCAGCGAGGTCTACCAGCTCGACGGCGGAATCGTCCGCTACGGCGAGACGTTCGGCAACTCGGGGTACTGGGACGGTTCGCTCTACGTCTTCGACAAGCGCATGCACGTCGAGTTCGGTGCCGGCGCCGAATCGATCGGCCGCTGCGTCGCGTGTGGGGAGGCGACTCCGGAGTTCGTCAACTGCGCCGACCTCGCCTGCCGCCGGCAGTATCTGCGGTGTGCGGAGTGCACCGCGGCCGGTCGTCAGCCCCGCTGCCCCGAGTGCGTGGCCGCGCCCTACCCCGCCGAGGCGGCCGCCGGCTGACTGCGATCGGCTGACCGCGGGCGCGCCCCGCGGGCCGAGACGAGCAGTGCGGCCCCGATCTGGATGACGACTCCGTAGCGAGCGACCTCACCGAAGCCGACGGTGGCGAGCATCGCGACCAGGTAGCACAGAAGCATTCCGGCGGTGAGTTTGCCGGCCCAGCGCCACTGCGGGCCGAGGATGAGCATGACGCCGAGGCCGACCTCGGCGAGAGTCGCCATGACGGCCGCGGCGGTGACGAGGATGTCCGGTGCCCACGGCAGAAGGATCCCGGTGTACGTCGTGAAGTCGCCCCAGCTTCCCCATGAGACGCCCGGCTCACCAGGCGCGCCGAGAGCTCCGAAGCGATCGGCGACCGAGAGGACGAGCTCGAGGCCGAGTGCGACACCGAGGAGCCGGCCGGTGAGCCACCGTGCCCACCCATTCCCGGTCAGCGCGGTCACGGCGGCGATGACGGTCAATGCCGTGAGTGCGATGACGACGGGTCCCGGTGACGTCCCGAGGACCAGCCCCCAGACGAGGGCTCCGAGCCCGAGCGCAGTCCAGATCAAGCCGCCGATGAGGCGCGGGCGATCCATCGATTCCATGTGCAGTCCTCTTCCGATGCCAGCCGAGATGGTAAGGTGCTTGACTGTTATCACGATAGGAGGTCTCGCTGAGATGGTCAAGACCCTTACTAATCCATTGCGGGATCGGCCGCTGCCGCTCGGCTCCCTGCTCGCCGCGACCGCGCAGCATCTGCTCGCTGGGTTGGACGACGCCCTCGCCGAGGCGGGCCTGACGGGAATCCGATCCGCGCACGCCCCGCTGTTCCTCGTCATCGACCCCGAGGGGACCCGGGCCTCGGTGCTCGCGCAGCGGGCGCGGATGACGAAGCAGGCGATGGGGGAGCAGGTCCGCCACCTCGAGCGGCTCGGCTATGTCGAGGTGGTGCCCGACCCGAACGACGGGCGGGCGCGGCTCGTGCGCTTGACCGAGGCGGGGTGGACAGGTGTCGAGATCGCCGGGCGGGTCATCGACCGGTTCGATGCGTGGCTCGACGACCGGATCGGCGCCGAGGTCGTCGCCGAGCTGCGCGGCACCCTCGGGGAGATCCTCCTCAGTGAACCGTCGGAATGGGGAGCTCGCCCGTGAGTCGGGCGCTATCGCCTCACCCCGCCATCAGCGCAGCAGACCCTTCACCGCGGCACCGACGTCGGTCCAGCGGAAGTCGAAGCCGGCGGCTTCGAGCTTCTCGGGCAGCACCCACCGGCTCTTGAGGACGAGTTCGGACTCCTGCTGGAGGACGAGCATCCCGGTTTCGAGCAGCCACCGCGGCGCGGGAATCCCGATCGGCATCCGCACGGCCCGCCGCAGCGCTGCCATGAGTGCCGTGTTGTCCGAGACGCCGGGGCTCGCGAGGTTGATCGGGCCCGAGAGCTCCGGGTGCGAATCGATGAACCGGATTGCGGCGATGAGGTCGTCGATGTGAATCCAGCTGAAGCGCTGATGACCATGGGTCGGCTCGTGTCCCCGCCAGACCGTCGGGCCCGACGGGGTCGGGCCGATTCCCCGATAGCGCCGATGCCCGAACCAGCGGCCCTCGAGCTGAGGTCCGCCCGCACCGAACCGCGCGGCCCTCGCGAGCATGGTCAGCGCCGAGCCGTCACCGAGGACGATCGCCATCCGCGCGGCCGCGCGCCGAGTGTGGGGCAGATCGCCGCGGAAGAACTCAGCCTCCCAGCCGGTCGCGACGTCGACGGAGAAGCCCGCTCCGATCTCGCCGTTCGATTCGGTCTGCGGGCGGTCGGTGGCGTGCCGGTAGATCGTCGCCGTGCTCGCGTTGATCCACAGTCGCGGCGGCGCCGAGGCGGCAGTGACTGCGTCGTGGAGTGCTCGGGTCGTGAGGATGCGGGAGTTCCAGATCTCCTGCCGGTTGCGGTCGTTGTACCGACATCCGACGCTGCGGCCGGCGAGATTGATGAGGAGATCGGCCCCATCGACCGCTGCGGCGATGCCAACAGGGTCCTCCCAGGAGGCGTCCGCTGACGCACCGCGCCCGATCGTGCGCACCCGGTAGCCCCATTCCTCGAGCGGACCGAGGAGCGAGCGGCCGACGAACCCGGATGCGCCGGCGATGACCGCAATGGGAGAGTGGGCCAGTGGTTCAGCAGGATCGCTCATGGGGCCACCGTAGCGTGGGGCCGGCGGGCTGCCCGGTTGCCCTGCGATCCCGGATTCCCGCGTCTCGACCTGTGGTTCGCTCGACTGGTCGTCCCGCGGCCTCGGCTACGCCTACTTCACGACGACGAGTGCGACAGCAGACGACTGACCCCCTCGCTGAGGCCCCTGGATCCCGCGTGTTTTCAGCGGTGACGGTTGTCACAGCCCGAATCCGGGCCAACGGCTTGCCCGCACCCGCTGGGGTGGTCTAGAGTTATATCTCGTTCGCCTCACCGGGAACACCACGATCAAAGGGTGTTTCTACCGGGTGTGACCAGCACAAACAATAGTTTGATGCGGTGGATCACAATAATGGTTGAGATAGTGAGAGCGGACAACCTGTGGATGCCCCTGGTTGATCACGCGGATGATGGTTCGTGTGATGGTTGGGTGTGTGTTTGTGGTTTGAGAATCCAATAGCGTGTTTGTTTGAACAATGTGATGCCAGAAATTTGTTTTCTGGTAAGACAACCACACCATGACCC
>NZ_SCMW01000080.1:0-11116 GCF_005502845.1 Brevibacterium sp. 2SA
GCTCGGCGGGGTGCGGTCACAGGACCAAATCTACCCGGCGGCGCCCTCCACTTCGCGGACGATCGGCAGCTCGCACGTCGTCGGTGCGTGCTGCCGGTAGCCGGAGAGGAATTCGCCGAGGCGGTCGATCGACTCGGTGAGCACGTCGACCGACGGCAGCGTGACGAGACGGAAGTGATCGGGCCGCGACCAGTTGAACGCGGTGCCGTGGGAGACGAGGATCTTCTGCTCGCGCAGCAGATCGAGGGCGAACTGCTCGTCGTCGGTGATCCCGAACTTCTCGGTGTCGAGCTTCGCGAAGAGGTAGAGCGCCCCGTCGGCGCGTTCGGCGCTGACGCCGTCGATCGAGTTGAGGCCCTCATGGGCGACGGTCATCTGCTCGCCGAGGCGGCCGGTCGGCAGCACGAGATCCTCGATCGACTGCTTGCCGCCGAGCGCCGCCTGGATCGCGTGCTGAGCGGGCACGTTCGCGCACATCCGCATGTTCGCAAGCAGGGTGATGCCCTCGATGTAGCTCTTCGCCTCGGCGAGGGGTCCGGTGATCGCGAGCCACCCCGCCCGGTAGCCGGCGATCCGGTAGGCCTTCGACAGTCCCGAGTAGGTCAGGCACAGCACGTCGTCGCCGGTCAGGGTCGCCATGTTGATCATCTCGACGCCGTTGTAGGTGATCTTCTCGTAGATCTCGTCGGCGAAGACGATGAGGTGGTGGCGGCGTGCGATGTCGGCGATCGCGGCCAGCGTCTCACGCGGGTAGACCGCACCAGTGGGGTTGTTCGGGTTGATGACGACGATGCCGCGCGTGCGCTCGGTGATCTTCGACTCGAGATCCTCGAGGTCGGGCAGCCAGCCGTTCTCGTCGTCGCAGAGGTAGTGCTTCGGGGTACCGCCGGACAGGGCCACCGAGGCGGTCCACAGCGGGTAGTCGGGACTGGGCACGAGGATCTCGTCACCGGGATTGCACAGGGCCTGCAGCGAGAGGGTGATGAGCTCGCTCACCCCGTTGCCGAGGAAGACCTCCCGCGTGTCGAGGTTGGTGATCCCCTTCGACTCGTAGTGCTGGACGACGGCTCGGCGCCCCGAGAGGATGCCGCGCGACTCCGAGTAGCCCTGCGCGACGGGCAGGTGACCGACGATGTCCTGGACGATCGTCTCAGGCGCTTCGAAACCGAACGGTGCGGGGTTGCCGATGTTGAGCTTGAGGATCGTGTGTCCCGCTGCCTCCATCGCCTCCGCCTCTTCGAGGACGGGACCCCGAATGTCATAGAGGACATTGGCCAGCTTCGACGACTGCCTGAACATGTGTGCCTTTCTTCGGCGACTGCTGCCTCTTCCACGCTAGGGCCCGGACCTGAGTGCTCCCGACCAAACAGAGGCGCGTTTCGAACACCTTTGTCCGCCCCGACGGACCGAAGTGCAGACCTTTGGGCAGCCGCTCGTGTCGTGCGGGGCGACCCGGCAGCGCCGCTGCCCGGCTGCCGGCAGGCGACTAAGCTGAGTACCGTGTCCGATCCTGCACCGCGCCGCCGCGGCCGCCCGCCGAAGTCCTCGCGCGGTGACGCGCGCCAGGCGATCGCGAAGGCCGCGGCCGACGAGTTCTCCGACCGCGGGTACGATGCGACGTCGATGCGCGGCATCGCCCGCCGCGCCGGCGTCGATCCGGCGCTCGTCCACCACTACTTCGAGTCGAAGGCTGCCCTCTTCGCCGAGGCGGTGAGACTGCCCGTGCGCCCCGACCGGATCGTCCGGCGCGCGCTCGACGCCCCGCTCGACCGCCTCGGCGAATCGATCGCCGGCACGGTGCTCACCGCCTGGGAGGACCCGAGGATCAGGCCGATCGGCATCACCCTGCTCAAATCCGTCATCGGCGGATCCGCGGCCGGCAGCCTGCTGCGGCAGTTCATGGTCCGGGAGCTCGGGTCGGCGATCACCGGCAAGCTCACCGCGGAGGGCATCGAATCCGCCGAGGCGGAGCTGCGGTCCTCGCTCGTGCTCAGTCAGATGGCCGGCGTGCTCATCATCCGCCACGTCGTCGCCCTCGAACCGCTCGCCTCGGCGCCGCTGCCGGAGGTCATCGCCCGGACCTCGCTGTCCGTGCAGCGGCACATCGACGGGAACACGCAGGTCAGCGACCCGGACCGCGACGACGACGGTTCCCGCGACTGACCTTCCACGGTCGTACGGCAAGCCCGTCCGCGGTCGTGGGGCAAGCCCGTCCACGGTCGTGGGGCAAGCCCGTCCACGGTCGTGGGGCGAGCCCTTCCACGGCCATGCGGCGAGCAGTGCGCCGACGCGGATGGCAACTCGTACCCGCCGGATCGCGCCGATTCCGGACGGATTCCCCTTGACGGCTCCGACGAAGAGGCGTCTAATTCATCGTATGATGAATAATGTCATCGAGACCCGCGGCCTCACGGTCCGGCGCGGACGCACGACGGTCCTCGACCGGCTCGATCTCGACGTGCCGACGGGCGCGATCGTCGGCCTGCTCGGCCCCAGCGGCAGCGGCAAGACGACGCTCATGCGCGCGATCGTCGGCATGCAGATCACCCGCGGCGGCACCGTCACCGTGCTCGGTCGGCCCGCCGGATCGAGGGCGCTGCGCCATCGAGTCGGCTACATGACCCAGCAGGCGAGCATCTACGACGACCTCACCGTCGAGCAGAACCTCCGCTACTTCGCGCGCATCGTCGGCGCCCCGGCCGCGGATGCCGCCCGCGTCATCGAGCGCACCGGCCTGACCGGGCAGACGCGGCAGCTGGCCCGCACGCTCTCGGGCGGGCAGGCCAACCGCGTCTCCCTCGCCGCGGCGATGCTCGGCACCCCCGACCTCCTCATCCTCGACGAACCGACCGTCGGCCTCGACCCCGTCCTCCGGGCCGACCTCTGGGACATCTTCCGCCGGCTCGTCGACGACGGGGCGACGATCCTCGTCTCGAGCCACGTCATGGACGAGGCGACCCGGTGCGATCGGCTCCTCCTCATGCGCGACGGCAGCATCATCGCCGACACCACCCCGCCCGACCTCCTCGCCGCGACAGGTGCGGAGACCGCCGAGGATGCCTTCCTCACGATCATCGAACGCGATCGCGCCGGAGGCCACCACCTCCTCGGCGAGGTTACGAACGGTGCCGCGAACCACCGCAGGCCGTCGCGGCGACGCGGGCGCAGGCGATCCTCGAGCAGCGGTCGGGAACGATCCGCCGGCCGGGACGGAGGCACGCGATGACCGCCCAGCGCACGCTCGCCACCGCCGGGCGCGTCCTCCTCCAGATCGGTCACGATCCGCGCACGATCGCGCTCCTCCTCGTCGTGCCGAGCCTCCTCATCGGCCTCGTCGCGTGGATCTTCGACGAGACCGAGGTCTTCGCCGACATCGGCCCGGCGATGCTCGCGCTCTTCCCGTTCATCGTCATGTTCCTCGTCACGAGCATCTCCACCCTGCGCGAGCGTCGCAGCGGGACGCTGGAGCGGCTGCTGTCGATGCCGCTCGGCAAGGGTGACTTCATCCTCGGCTATACGCTCGCGTTCGGTCTCCTCGCCATCGTGCAGACGGCGATCGCCGGGACCTACGCGATCTGGGTGTGCGGACTCGAGATCGAGGGGTCGATGGTCCTGCTCTTCGTCGTCGCGATCGCCGATGCCCTCCTCGGCACCGCGCTCGGCCTGCTCGCCAGCGCGTTCGCGCGCACCGAGTTCCAGGTCGTCCAGTTCATGCCGGTGCTCGTCTTCCCGCAGATCCTCCTCGGCGGGATCTTCCTCGCCCGGGACCGGCTGCCCGAGGTGCTCGAGACCATCGGCGACTGGCTGCCGCTGTCGCACGCGATCGACGCGCTCACCGCCGTCGCCACGGGGTCCGAGGACGCCGACTGGGTGTGGCTGCGGATCCTCTTCATCGTCTGCTGGATCGTCGGGGCGATCATCGTCGGCTCGCTCACGCTGCGCCGTCGGACCCCGTGACAGCGCGCTCAGGCCCGCCTGCGGTCGGAGGCGAGCATCCCGAAGACGAGGGTGTCCGTCCACTCGCCCTTCGACCACCAGTCCCTGCGCAGGTGGGCTTCGCGTTTCATGCCGATGCGCTCGGCCAGCTTCGCCGAGGCGGTGTTCCGGGCATCCATCTGCGCGACGACCCGGCGCAGCTGAGCGTCGTCGAAGGCATGGTTGAGCACGGCGAGCGCCGCCTCCGAGGCGAAGCCGTGGCCGCCGGCAGCGGGGTTGAGCACCCAGCCGATCTCCGCCTTCGTCTCGTCCGCGGAGTCGAGCCAGATCGCGATGTCGCCGATGACGGTCGAGCCGGCGAAGTCCTCATGATCGTCGTCGGTCTCGATGACGAGGGCGAGTGCCTTCGACTCCCCGGCCAGCCCCGTGCGGGGGATCCGCTTGCCGATCTCGGTCCGCGCCACCTCGGCGGTCCAGGGGTCGCAGAGAAGGAACCGCGAGACGTCCTCGCGCGCATAGATCGGCAGCAGCGCCTCGGCGTCGGAGGGCTGGTAGGTGCGCAGGCGCAGCCGCGCGGTGCGGACGGTGAGCGCAGGGTCGGTCATGTCGTCTACCGAACCACGCCGCCACCCCCGGGTCAAGGTGCGCACATGGGGTGCATTCGGGATGGGGCATTCGTACCGAGGGGCCCGTACGGAGGGGTCCGTGACGGCGCACTCGGTCGGGGTGGGGCCTCGCCCCGGCCGACCCTGAGGCCGGGCGCTCGCCCCACCGTGCCCGGGCACTCGCCCCACCGTGCCTGGGCACGCGCCCCAGCTTCCCGGGCCACCTGCTCGCGGGAGCGCGAACGGCACGGTCGCCGACCCACAGCACGGGGAACCCGTGCCGCTGGCCGACGGCCGTGCCGTGAGCGGAGGCGTGAGCTGATTCGGCTCAGCCCGGACTCTGAGTCAGAGCGTCCTGCTGCTCAGATGTTGATGAGCTTGCGGCGCTGGGCGTAGCGGACGAGGGCGGTGCCGCCGATGATCGCGGCGACACCGAAGAAGATCGCCGCGCCGATCTCGACACCGGTGCGCGGGAGGGTGCCTCCGCCCTTGCCGGCGAGTCCGGGGCCCTGGTCGCCGCCGGAGGAGCCGTTGCCCTCGCCGCCGTCCGAGCCGCCGCCCGAGCCACCGGCTCCACCGGCGCCGTTCTCATCGGAGTTCCCGTTCGACTCATCGCCACCGGCGTCCGATCCGCCGGCATCGGCCGAGCCGTTCGACTCGTTCCCGCCGGCGTCAGCGGACCCCTCGGAGGTGCCGCTCGAGTCATCGGAGCCCGCGGGGTCGTCACCCGGGTCGCCGGGCACCTCGGCGTCGGGGTCGAGGCCGAGTCCGTCGAGGATCGTGAAGTGCGTGTCCGTCTGGTCGGTGAGTCCGACGACGTTCGCGGCACCGGGACCATAGGCGGCGATGCGCACCTGCGACCCGGTGTGGCTCTGCGAATTGCCCTCTTCGGCGGTGCCGTACGCGACGGTCATCGGGCTGCCGTCCTTCGTCTCCAGCGTGCGGCTCAGGCCCGGCGTCGTCGAACCCGTCTCGACGATCTGGCTCGTGTGGGCGTGGTCGGCGGTCGTGATGACGAGCGTCTCACCGTCCTGCTTCGCGAAGTCGAGAGCCGCGGTGACGGCCTCGTTGAGGTCGACGGTCTCACCGATCTGACCGCACGGGTTCGCCGCGTGGTTCTGCTTGTCGATGCTCGCGCCCTCGACCTGGAGGAAGAAGCCCTTGTCGTTGTCGAGGAGGTCGACGGCCTTGGTCGTCAGCGCCTCGAGGCTGGGCACGGCGGAGGTGCGCTCGGGGTTGTCCGTGCACTGCGCGGCCGGTTCGCCGCCACCGGTGCGGGTGGCCAGCGGGCCCTCCCAGCGGACGGGGAAGTTGCCCTCGGAGAAGAGGCCGAGGACGGGGGCGTCCTGGTTCGCCTCGGTCACCGCATCGAGTGAGGACGCGTCGTCGACGAGCTGGTAGCCGCGCTCCTCGGCCTGCTGGCGCAGGGTCTTGCCCTCCCAGTCACCGGCCTTCGCGGTCTGCTCGAAGGAGGCCGAGCCGCCGCCCAGAGTGACATCGGCGCGGGTGTTGAGGATCTGCTCGCTGATCGACCCGAGCCCGCCGTTCTCGAGGGCGGCCTCGGAGCAGTCCTGGCTCGTCTCCTCGGGGCCGTAGCAGCCGCGGGCGGAGATGTGCGAGGCCTGCGCGGCCGGAGTCGCATCCTGGATCTCAGAAGTTGAGACGTTTCCGGTCTTCAGGCCGTTCGCCCGGGCGATCTCGACGAGGGTCTTCTCCGGGGTGCCGTTGCGGTCGATGCCGAGCGCTCCGTTGTACGTCTTCACGCCCGAGGCCCAGCCGGTGGCGCTCGCCGCGGAGTCGGTGACGTAGTTGGGCTTGCCGGTGTCCCGGTCGACCGCGTACGTCGTGTAGCTGCCGGTCAGCGGCAGTTCGTCGATGCCGGAGAAGCGGCCGTTCGCGCCCTCGGCGTAGTTGCGGGCGACGGTGATCTCCGAATCGCCCATGCCGTCTCCGATGAGGAGGATGACGTTCTTCGCCCCGGCGTCCTCGATCGACTTCCGGATCGAGTCGGTCATGTCGCCGTCGAGCTGGCGGGCACCGCCGGGCTCATCGATGCCGGCCGCCGAGGCGGGGGCGGCGACACCGAAGAGCGCGAGGCTGAGCGCGCCGGTTGCTGCTGCGAGACGCAGAGTTCTCCTGGCCATGATTGTCCTTTCGGATCGTGGTGCGCGAGTGCGCGAATCTGCCATTCCAACCTACTCAGGGAACTCGCAGACTGTGTTGATCCGGGATGAAGGGCGCGTGAATTGCCCTGTCACATGACCACTATGCGGACGGCCGGCGGCGCGGTCATGACCGCCCGAGCACATGTCGGACCCGGCCGAGCGCTCGGGCCGGGTCCGGTCATGACCGGCCGAGCGCCTGCTTCCACGACACCTTCGGTCCCGACTTCAGGATCGACTGCTCGAAGATCCGGGTGGCCAGCAGCAGGGCGAGCAGCGTGGTGACCACGAGGATCGCGAGCGACACGAGCGGCTCCCACCAGGCGGTCGTGCCCATGAACACCCGCATCGGGACGGCGACGGCCGCGGAGAACGGAATGTAGCTGAGCACCGCCATGATCGACTCGTTGTCGGAGAAGAGGACGACGCCCATGTAGGGCAGGAGGATGAGCATCATGATCGGCGTGCTCGTCGACCCGAGGTCCTCCGAGCGGGAGACCATCGACGCGGCAGCCGCGTAGAGGGCGGCGATCATGACGAAGCCGACGACGAAGAGGGGGATGAACCACGCGATCGGGTCGGCGAGACGACCGAGGACGAGGTCGTTGCCGCTGATCGCGGCACCGACGAGCACCGCGACCGCGGTGAGCGCGACCTGCGCGAACGCGAGCACCGAGCACGCGATGACCTTGCCGAACATGATCGCCCGCGCCGAGGTGGAGGCGAGCAGGATCTCGACGATCCGCGACTGCTTCTCCTCGACGACCGATGAGGCGATCGTCATCCCGAACGTCATCGCCGAGGAGAGGAAGATCAGGCCGAGGCCGAGCCCGATGAAGCGGGTGAGCGCCGGGTCGGGGGCATTCGGGTCGAGGATGTCGACGGTCGGGGCGAGGCTGAGCGCACCGCTGAGCGACTCGGGTGCCGCCCGCAGGGCGATGATCGTCGTCCCGGTCGGTGAGTCGGCGGAGTCGACGACGGCCGCGACGACCTCTTCGCTGCGCACGAGCTCCTCGGCCTCCTCGGTGCTGCCGACGACGACCGGTTCGATGCCGTCGATGCTGGCCACGGAACCCGCCGAGGTGACCGCCACCTTGTCCGTCGAGGCGAACAGTGAGGGCAGCGACCCGGAGACGGCGACGAGCGCGCCGAAGAGGATGACCCCGAGCAGAGTGGAGAAGACGAAGGCCTTCGAGGTCAGCCGGACCATGATCTCGCGCTCGATGACGAGGCCGATCGCCGTGGTGAAGCTCGCCCGGGTCGTCGTCACCGGTGTCGAGAGATGGGTTCCGGGAATGGGCTGGTGGGCGCTCATGCCTGCGTGACCTCCTGGAAGAGACGATTGAGGGGAACGGAATGGGGTGCGAACGCGCGCACGGACGACAGGGCCATCGCCTGCCGGAGGACCGCCTCGGCGGCATCACCGTCAGGGGCGGAGAACCGCACCCACGTGCCGTCGAACTCGGCGACGTCGATGTCGGGAAGGTCCCGGACCCAGGCGAGATCCGCATCGGCCTCGAGGATCCACTCCGGGCGGCTGCGCTGCCTGCGCAGCTCGTCGGCGGTGCCGGTCGCGACGAGGCGGCCCTGGTTGATGATGACGAGATCGTCGACGAGGCGTTCGACGAGGTCGAGCTGATGACTCGAGAAGAGGACGGGAGCACCGGTGTCGGCGAAGTCGGTGAGCACGTCGAGGGTGCGTTCGACGGCGATCGGGTCGAGACCGGAGAACGGTTCGTCGAGGACGAGCGCGCGGGGGCGGTGGATGAGGGCTGCGGCGATCTGCACCTTCTGCTGGTTGCCGAGGCTGACCGATTCGAGCGTGTCCGTCGGCTTGCCGCTCAGGTCGAGCCGGTCGAGGAGTTCGAGACCGCGGCGCTTCGCCGAATGCCGGCTGAGGCCGTGGAAGCGGGCGAGGTAGACGAGCTGATCGATGATCGGCATCTTCGGGTAGAGCCCGCGCTCCTCGGGCATGTATCCGATGGCGCTGCGGTCGGTGGCGGTGATCGGCTGGCCGTCGACGGTGATGCGACCGGCATCGGCGGCGAGGACGCCGAGGAGGATCCGCATCGTCGTCGTCTTGCCTGAGCCGTTCGCGCCGACGAAACCGGTCATCCGGCCGTCGCCGATGGTGAACGAGAGGTCGTGGAGGACCTGCTTGTCGCCGAAGCTGCGTGCGATGTTCTCAAGCGTGATCATGCCTCAACGCTATGCGGGGACACGGTGCCCGCGGCTCACCCGGACGGGCGAAATCCGCCTCCTGCTGCCGGGGGAGCTGCCTGTGTCGCAGCGGACCCCGGCCGGTCGGGGCCGGCTGCGGCGCGTTCCGACTTCGCCGGGCCTGCGCTCAGCCCGTCTGCCCGGGCTGGGCTTGATCGATGAGGAGTCGGGCGAGGGTGACGGAGCGGTCGATGTCGACGTCGTCGAGCAGCGACGAGCCGGGGATGAGCGAACGCATGAGGAACGTGCCGACGAAGCTCTCCATGAGGGCGTCCGCTTCGACGTCGTCGAGGACGATCTCCCCGCGGGCGGCGGCGCGGTCGAGGATCTCGGTGAGCACCGCCATCCGCTGCGGCAGGAAGCCCTTGACGAAGGCGTCGGCCGCCTCGTCGGGGCCGTCGTGCATGTGGGCGAGCCACGCGGGCATCGCCGCGCGGACGAACGGATCGTTGAAGATCGCCGCCTGCTGGGCTTGGAAGGCGCGGAGGTCGCCGGCGAGAGTGCCGGTGGGCTCCGGGGTGTCGAGCGGGTGCCGCCGATCGACGAGCGCGGGGACGAGGTCGGCGACACTGGTGAAGCGGCGATAGAACGCGGGCTTGCTCGTGCCGGCGGAGGCGACGATCGCAGCGACCGTCGCCGCCCCGTAGCCCTGGTCGATGATGATCTGCGCCGCGGCATCGAGGATGCTCAGGTCGATCGAATCGTCGCGCGGCCGACCGGAGAATCGATTGGTGCTGATGTCGATCATCCTTCACATCGGTCGTGCGGTCGCAGAATTCGCTCTGACTGTAGCAGAGGAGAGGGGTGGGGTTGCCGGTTCTTTATCATTCCGTTACGCTACGTAACGAGCGGTGGCATACCATCCCGCTCACCCCTCATGAGCAGTGCTCGTGATCCATCCCCAATGGACGTGGAGGCAGGGCGCTGTGAACAGCAGCGCCCTGCTCCGTCCGTGGGTGAGGTGCCCTGTCGGATGAGGCGCATTGTGGGATGCGGAGCCCCGTGGGACGAGGCGCTCTGTGGGAGAAGCGCTCTGTGGGAGAAGCGCCGAGGCGGTCGTGTCCTCGGGGCGGGTGTCGGGGTGGTCATGTCGTCGGCGCGGACTCCCCGACGCGGACGACACCGTTCTCATACGCCCAGATGACAGCGTGTGTGCGATCGCGGATGCCGAGCTTGGCGAGCAGGTTCGACACGTGCGTCTTCACCGTGGCCTCGCCGAGGTGGAGCCGACCGGCGATCTCGGCATTGCTCAGGCCGGTGGCGAGGAGGCGGAGGACCTCCTGTTCGCGTTCGGTGAGGAGGTCGAGTGCGGGAGAGGGCTGCGCGGTCGCAGCCGGGGCGTGCACCGAGCGTTCGATGACGCGGCGCGTGACCTCGGGGGAGAGCAGGCCGTCCCCGCTGGCGAGGGCCTTGATGGCGTCGATGAGCTGTTCGGCCTCGGCGGTCTTGAGGAGGAAGCCGCCGGCCCCCGCGGCGAGCGCTTCGAAGAGGAAGTCGTCGCGATCGAAAGTCGTGAGCATGAGGACGGCGCTTCCGATGTCGCGCCGGACGATCTCCGCCGTGGCGGCGAGGCCGTCCATCACCGGCATCTGGACGTCCATGCAGATGACGTCGGGCGTGAGCTCGATGGCACGGTCGATCGCGATCTGCCCGTTCTGGGCTTCGCCGACGACGGCGATGCCGTCCTCGGATTCGAGGATCGTGCGGAAGCCGGTGCGGACCATCGACTGATCGTCGACGAGGAGGACTCTGATCATGCGTGCCGTGCCTTTGTGCTCGGGGGTGCGGTCGGGTTCGGAGGTGCGGTCGTCTCCGGCGGTGCGGTGGGGTTCGGGCTGTCCGGGGACGCGGGCGCCGAGGCGGCGCTGTCCGTGGTCTCGGCCGCAGGCGTTTGGTCTGCCATCGGCGTCGGAGAATTCGCGGTCGATGCAGAGATCTCAGGTGCGGTGATCTCGGGCGCGGTCGACGCCGTCGGGGGCGTTTCCGGGCGCGTGTAGGGGATTCGGGCGCGGACGAGCCAGCCGCCGCGTGACTTCGGACCCGCGTCGAGGGTGCCGCCGAGGGCGCTCATCCGCTCGCGCATCCCGACGATGCCGAGCCCCGTGCCCTGCGACCGGCCGGCACCGTCGGACTGTCCGGTGCCGGGTGACTGCCCGACCCCGGGTGACTGTCCGCCCCCGGGCGACTGCCCGC
>NZ_SCMW01000081.1:0-10847 GCF_005502845.1 Brevibacterium sp. 2SA
TCGAGCCTCGGCTACCGCACGCCCGCCGAAGCGCGCGCCGACTACACCCTTCAGGCCGCGATCGCCGCCTGATCCACAAAGAGATCGTCTACGAAACTTGACACAGCCCAGATCGTTCCAGTGTCGCCAACCGGTGCGACTTCCAGGCCGGGGACTTCTTCACTGCCATCCCCAGAAACGGCACCACCTACATTCTCAAGAGCGTCCTACAAGACTGGGATGACGAACGCGCCTACCAAATCCTGCGAACCTGCGCAGAACAGGTTCCCGCCGGCGCGAGACTGATAATCATCGGCAACTTCATCCCTGACGACTTCGATCGCAATGCCGCGGTCGGATATCTCACCGACATGTGCATGCTCGTCATCAGTGGCGGTCGGGAACGCACGCTCGACGATCTACGTCGCCTCCTAGACCGCGCGGGACTGCCGACCGCGTCCCTGTCCCACCGCCGCGTAGGACCGCTTACCGCTGTCGAACTCACGAGCGCGCCATGACGCAGACCACCCGCCCGTTCGATCCTGCTTCGGTTCTGGACCAGATCCTCTCCGGGCATCGACCAAGGCGAACAGCAGAGCAACCAACTCGCCCTACCCTCACTGCAGAAGAAGACGCCTTCCTTGACTCCGTCAGTAAGTGGTGTGCGCGGGGTGACCTCACTACCCGTATCGAATCCTCGTTGCAGATTCCTGACGACATCATTGCCGAACTCAGCAAACTGGGCGCATTTCGCATCACGATTCCCCAACAGTATGGCGGCCTTGGTTTTTCTGACTCCTGCTTGCTCGGGGCATTAGCGATCCTCTCAGCTACACACGCGACCTTGTGTGAGGTTGTCGCCGCTCATCAGGTGGTCGGGGCAGTCCGTCCGCTCATAGAGTTCGGCACCGCCGAGCAGCGCAATCGTTATCTGCCAGAACTCACACAGACTTCGTCTGCTTTCGCTCTCAACGAAGCAGCTGTCGGCTACGGGCTTGGCCCGCTAGGCACCACAGCGTGGTTCGACACCGAGATCAACTGCTATCGCATTTCCGGCACCAAGACTTGGATCACCAATGCGACCATCGCGACCCATGCAATCGTTGTAGTCGATGTCGCCCCGACACCACTTTCACCCGGAGGAGTAACCGCGCTGCTAATCAAATCCGACGACGTCGGAGTCACGCAGGGCCCGCTCAGTAGCTTCGCCGGAATGCGGGGACTGCCCAACGGACGTATCCGTCTTGATGACGCCCGCATCCCCGCAGATCGAGTCGTCGGTGCAGAAGGGCACGGTTTCGACGTGGTCCTCGGCTGTCTGAAACAGTGCCGTGCCGCTCTCCCCGTCGTGTGCCTTATGACAATCACGACATGCTTGCGCTCGGCGTCTAAGTGGGCGCAGGAGGAGCGCCAGGCCGACCGCGGCCTGCCTACCAACCCGCAGATCCAGGAACTCCTCGCTGACCTCATGGCAACGTCGACCGCTGCCAACGCCGTCGCCTGGTTCATACTTGACCGACATTGTGCGCCGACCGACGCCGAAGCCGCCAAACTCATACTCAGTGAACTTGCGTCACACGCGACCGACACGCTCCTCCAAATAGTCGGAGGCCGAGGATATGAAACGGCGTCCTCAGCCATCGCCCGCGACGATCCTCCGTTCGACATCGAACGTCTCTGGCGAGACACGCGCGTAACCCGCATCTTCGACAGCTCAACCCAAATGATCAAAGACGCCCTTGGCCAGCCCCTCGCTCAACCCCAGAGCACGCCACCTCTACCCGACTCCGAAAGCACCGACGCGACATCGTGGATCGCTGACCAAAGCGAGTTGCTCCGGCAAGCACGCTCGGCGCACCCGGAGAATGCGCACCGGCGTGCCATCGCGGTCAACTGCGCCTTGGAAATCTTCGTCGCGTACTGCGTCGAAGAGTACCGAACCTATCTCGGCGAACATCAAACTCCCACCACAACAGCTTGGACCGCGGTCCTTAACGAACTGCAGTCGCGACTTGACGGCCTTCTCCGTGACCTGAACGACGATCAACGACACAGAAGGCGAATGAGCCTGGCCGCTGAACTCACTGCTAGGCCCGACCTGCACGGTCGCAGTGCCTTTACTCATCCGCTCTACGAGATTGGCGCCAACCGATGACCCCCGCGATCCCTAGCGCCACCCTAATCGCCAATCCGCTGGCAACTATGATCCGCGCTGGCGACCTCACTCCGGAGGCACTGTGCCCCTTGCCGCAACATCTCGACGAACTCGTGTCAGCCAACTTCGCCTCAGCCACGCTCATGTTGCAACGTCATCGAGGCTCGCCCTTGGCCAGTTTCTATAAAGGCAACGTCGCCGTGGAACAGGAAGCACACCAGCTCCTCACCCCATTGCTCCAGGCCTTCAAACTGACTCGTGACGGATCTGCTTCTTTCGATGCTCTGGCCCTCGCTTATCCCGGCTTGATCGCACGAATCGCCGTATCAGGAACCCCATGGGACTACCCCGTGGCGTTTCTCCACCTGTGCCGACCCTCTACCCTCAACTACTTGCAACTGCACGAGGCGCTGAGCGCCACCGGCGCCTTCAGCGAACTGGAACTCGAACACTTCGCCTTCTTCGGCCACATAGAGGACGAAGAAATCGCTACAGTCCAGCAGCTAGTCACCGACGCTCCAGCAGACGCACTCGGCCGCGCGTACGCATTGGCGCAACAGCTGGCAACGCTGGAGCAAGTCTTCTGGGAGCGCATGGTCGTCCTCTGCACTGCGAAGGGAGCAACCAGTGACAGGCCTTCATGAGGTATCCGTGCATAGCAGTCCCGACCTCCTTGAACGCGCCGTCGCCATCATTCGGCAGGCCGGCTACCTCACCTTGGCAACCGTCAATCCGGCTGGTGCTCCCTGGGCCGCCCAACTACAGTATGCCTGGTTCGCTTCTCCGCTTAGCCTAGTCGTGGGATCCCACGTCGCTACCCGCCATTCAACAGATATCGCTGTGACACACCAAGCCGCCGCAGCTGTGTCGCTCCTGCCGGGAATGCCTGAGGGACCTGATGGACTCCAGGTTGCTGGACGCTGCACCGCACTCGCTGGCCCTGCCCTGGCCGAGCGAGTCGCCTACTTTTACCGACAGATGCACCCCGATCCTGCCAAAGCCTCCGAACTCGCACTTCGGCCAGAACAGCTCAGCGGTGACGCGATGCTTCGGCTATATGAACTACGCATGGAAGAAGTGTGGATCCTCGACCTCGACCGCTGGGCCCACGAGCAGATATCCGATCGAGTTCAGCTTGATCCGCAAGCAGTCAGTGAGGCTCTTCGTCGAGCGACGTCGCCAGAATATGCGCAGCGGTGAACACCATCCCATTGCGCACGCTCCACCGACCGACCAGGTCCTTCGCGCTAACGCCGGATCGACGGAAGTCGTCAACGAAGTGCGCAGAGAATGACCCCGATACCGGGTCAATATCCAGGCAACAGTCTGGATAGTTGATCCACTGGCCCGTAACCGGGAACCAGGCTTTGAATACGGCCTCTTTTGCGCTGAACAACACCCGGTCCCATGAGATCGTTCGATCCACGCTGCGGAGCCGTGGCAGCATGTCAACTTCGCGCTCGGTTGCGATCACGTCCAGTACTCCGGACGGGAGCGTCGAATCCGGTTCGACATCGATGCCCAGCGCGCGAAGCTTGGTGGATCGCGCGACAGCGGCGGCCCTCATGCCGGAACAGTGCGTCAGGCTCCCCACGACCCCTACCGGCCAGATGGGCTCTCGATGCGCTCCACACGGAATCTCAACCCCTGTGTAGCCAAGTCCCTCCAGAGCTGCCCGCGCACATTCGCGCGTCGTTCGGAACTCAACACGACGCTCGGGGCTTACGTGCTTGATGACGGCTTCCTCCAGCGGCCAGTGCCTCGCAACTGGTCGGTCCTCGCCGGTCGCAACGATACTGACGCATTCCGGCAACAGAACGCCAAACTCCGACCGCACCACCATCGCTTCAGCTTGCTACGGCGGGCCGTCTGGACGCAATCGGCCCAGTACCCTCAACGGCAAATCAGTGCACGGCAGTCCCGGTCGGACCGACGGCACAGCACCCCTGCGGTGCGGCCGTCGGGATGCGTTGACGACGAATGGCGGTCCGACATTACGCACCTTGATATTCCGAGAAGAAGAATACCCCAGGGGGTATCGAGCCCCGAAGAGCCCAGGAGGAAACGAAATATGTGCCGAGCTGTCACGTGCCGCCGATGTTCGAAGACGACCTGGGCTGGCTGCGGCCAGCATGTCACCCAAGTGATGAGGGGGATCCCGAGGCCGCAGCAGTGCCAGGGCCACGAAGGTGAGCCCCGCGAGCCGGGTTTCCTGCCGAAGCTATTCGGTCGGAAGTGACCGTCACGCGTGTACTCGTTCTTGGAGGTGTTGCCGGGGGCATGTCGTCGGCCACCCGTCTGCGTCGCCTCGATGAGTCGGCCAAGATTGTCGTGTTCGAACGCGTCAATTACGTGAGCTTTGCGAACTGTGGTCTGCCGTATTACGTCGGCGGAGTCATCAAGGATCGAAATGCGGTTCTAGTACAGACACCGGAGGCATTGCGTTCACGGTTTGAACTGGATATCCGCACCGGCCAGGACGTCATCGCGATCGACCCCGCGTCGCGAACCGTCACGGTGCGTGACGTACGCGCCCTCACCGAGACGACGGAATCATACGACTACCTCGTGCTCGCAGCAGGCTCTGTTCCGCGAGACGTGTTCGCAGGGGCCGCGGACGGTCCCGCAGTCGCTACCTTGCGCTCGATCGATGACGTCGGCCGCATCACCGCGCGGCTGGAAAGCGTCGGTGACGGTGTTCGTGCGGTCGTAGCCGGAGGCGGGTTCATCGGACTGGAAGCCGTCGAGAACCTGGCCCACCGTGGAGCGGAGGTCACACTAGTCCAGCATTCGCCTTACCCGCTAAGCCCGCTCAATCCAGAGATGGCCGCGACGGTGCTCGACGAACTCGCCACGAATGGCGTGACGGTTCATGTGAACTCGTCGATCACTGAGCTCACGCCCGAGGGTGTACTGCTCGACGATGGCACTGCGATAGCGTGCGAGCTGGTTGATCGATGCACGCGGAGTGTGCCCGGCATCGTCCATCGCGGCCCGGGCGGGGTTGCACGTCGGCCCGACGGGCGGCGTCGCCGTCGATGGGTGGCAGCGCACCAGCGACTCACGGATCCTCGCTGTCGGCGATGACACCGAGAAGATCGACGCCATCTCAGGCGAACCGGTACTGGTGACCATTTCGGGGCTGGCGAACCGGCACGGTCGTACCGTGGCCGACGTCATCGCCTTCGACGCCGGATTGAGCGCAAGCGAACCCGAAGCGGCCGACGACGCCGTGAGCACCGCGATCATCGGCGTCTTCACCAAGACCGTCGCCATGGTCGGCTGGAGTGAGCGTCAACTCGTCGCAGCGGGACGGGCAATACCGGCATACGCAGCCAAATGCCCAGCAGTCCTAAACGCACTGAAATCACCAGCCGCCAGGAGGATCTGGCACGCGGTCTTATCGCCGACTCCCGGCATCGACGTTAAGACCTGAAGAAGAGGGAGCGAATCAGCCAACTCAGCAGCTTCTGCCTCGATCTCGGCCCGTTCAACCTTCAACGCCTTGATTCTGGCGGCATGACGCAGCACCACCGACTCCGACGCCTCACTGCCCGGCACGGTCACCGTCTGCTCAGCCAGAGCCTCAAAGATCGCATCGATCAGGGCTGAGGGGTCCTTACGGGCATGGTTACGCGCCCACCGCTTCACTCCCGACTTCCCCGCCGCACGCAACCCGGCCGGACACCGATACCGAATCAACAGATCCAACACAATGCTCCTGGTCAACACGGTGCCTTTGAAAACGCGTTCCAGCGCGGGGTGGATCTGGAGCAGCAACGACCTCAGCCGGTTGATCGCTCGAGTGATGTCATGGACCAGGTCCTCATCGGTGCCGGCCAACACTTTGATATTAGCCAGGACATCCAATTCGCGGTCCACGGAGCGCAACGTGTGCGGCATCGTGCGCACAGTGTCGGCGATGATGAACGCATCCCTGGCATCAGTCTTCGCCTGCCCTGGATACAAGTCGGCGGCCTTGCGCATCGCCAACCCGGGTAGGTAGGCGATATCGGCAATGCGGGTTCAAGGGGTGGACGCAACACTTCCTCTCTGAAAGGAAGTGTTGCGTCCACCCCTTGAACCCGCCCCGTCTCTTGCGTCTCTTTTGTACGTTGCCGTGGCCGCACATGAGGCTCTCGAGCAAGGATTCATTGCGAAAGCTTGAAGCTCGAACGGCCGATGTAAGGATGATCCGTAGGAGACGATCGCCAATTTGTATGCGGCGACCAAGATCAGGAATGAAGCACACTTGACGGCGAGTGCAGCCTCGACGTGAAGGCTAGATAGTCTCGTGCAGTCTGGTTCGGTGGCGTTATTCAACGAACGGTCGTGAACTCTGTCAGTGCGAGAATCGCTCCGAGACTTAGCTCCGAAACTCGTGTCAGTACCTACGCGTACGCTCATTGAATCGAGGCTATTATGAGTGAAACCGGGAGGTGGAACACTATGCCATTTGCAACAACTGAAATCATCTCTCTCGAAGATGCACGTGGCCGTCATGTCGCTCTGATTGAAAGCATCAGCGATCTAGATGAGTTCAAAGCACGCGGCGAAGCTTATGGTGCTTGACCCCTGATCTTGGACACGCTGATTCCAGCACGATGCTGGGGAAGCGAGAATCCAAGGATGGCAAGGAAGAACTACACCGACGAGTTCCGGCGGCGGGCGGTGGACCTGTACGAGTCGACGCCTGGCGCGACGCTCAAGGGCATCGCGGGCGATCTTGGGGTCTCGCGGGGCGCGTTGAAGGAGTGGATCGACAAGCTCGGCTCCGGGACGACTGTCGGCGGTGGCATGGCGGTGCCTGATGGGCCGCGGCCGGAGTCGCAGGCGGCGCGGGTGGCCCGGCTCGAAGCGGAGAACACAGCGCTGAAGGCCGAGGCCCGCAAGCTCGAGACGGAGCGGGACATACTCCGTCAGGCGGCGAAGTATTTCGCCGGGGAGACGAACTGGTGAACCGCTTCCAGTTCGTCGAGGACCACAAGGACGCCTACGGCGTGAAGCGGTTGTGTGAGGTCATTCAGATCGCCCGATCCTCGTTCTACGCGTGGCTCGCAGCCGCGCCAGGACGAGCCAAGCGTCACGCTGCGGACGCGGCGTTGGCGGCGCGGATCCGGGTGCTGCAGGATCCCGACCAGGGCGGCGACCGCGCGTATGGTGCACCGCGGATCACCGCTGACCTCAACGACGGCGTCGCGCCGATCGAACGGGTCAATCGCAAGCGGGTCGCCCGGGTGATGCGCGAGCACCAGCTCGCCGGAATCCGGCTGCGACGCCGAGTGAAGACGACGATCCCGGACCAGTCGGGCAGGCGCTTCCCGGACCTGATCGAACGCGACTTCACGGTCGGCGAGCCGAACCGCAGGTACGTGGGAGACATCACCTACCTGCCCATCGCGGACGGCTCGAACCTCTACCTCGTCTCGGTGATCGACCTCGGCTCCCGCAAGCTTGCCGGCTGGCAGGTCGCCGACCACATGCGCACCGAGCTCGTCGAGGACGCCCTCCGCGCCGCGGCCCGCGAGCGTGGCTCACTGGCCGGCGCGATCTTCCACAGCGACCACGGCTCGGTCTACACCTCGAAGGCCTACGTCAAGCTCTGCAAGGACCTGAAGGTCATCCAGTCCATGGGAGCGATCGGGACGAGTGCCGACAACTCACTCGCGGAGAGCTTCAACGCCGCCCTCAAACGTGAGCTCCTCGCCGGACGCGCGGCGTTCCCGGACCAGGCCACCGCCTACCGGGCCGTGTTCCGCTGGGTGAACCGCTACAACACCCGCCGACGCCACTCCGCGATCGGCAACATCAGCCCGAACACCTACGAAGCCGCCGCATCCGCTACCCTCGCGGAAGCGGCATAACCGAACCGACACCGTGTCCACGATCGAGGGTCAAGGCCCTATGTCTTGAGTGATGACGATCAGGCTCTGTATGACGATCTGATGGAGCTGGAATACCTCATTGGAGATTGATCGTTCCTCGCTGGAAACCCAGGCTACTGACTTCGCGCAACGGCTGACTAAGACAGTGCACGCGGTGGCGCCGCAATGTGATCCGTTCAAGGCTCTCAACGTTGAAGGCACTCCGCGTGTTTCTGTTCGTCAGAATCCGTCGGTCGGCATTCCTCTGGCCGTGGACGGGCAGCCGTTCCTCAACCTCAAGGTGGACTATCGGTGTTGCCTCGACGGGGATGGTGATTTCCTGGCAGTCGAAAAATCCAAGATCGCGGTCGTCCCGATGGCCGGCACCGGTCCGATTTTCCGATACGAATACGACCGGAACTCAGGTAAGGTTCCTTCTGCGCATATGCATGTTCATGCTCATCGGGATGCGTTCACTTTCTTGATGGCCAAAGCAGGGCAGGGCACGCGCCGGGCTCGCTCGCGTGCTGATGGCAATACGGTCCCATCGTTGCAGAGCATCCATTTCCCTCTCGGCGGTCACCGCTTCCGCCCTTGCCTCGAAGACGTGCTCGAGACTTTGATAGAAGAGTTCGGGGTGGACAAGCAGGAGGGCACGATGGAGGCGTTGAAGGAAGGGCGAGCTGAGTGGCGCCGGACGCAAACACGCGCCGTGGTGAGAGATGATCCGCACTCGGCTATAGATGTTCTTCGAAAGTTGGGTTACCAGGTCGAGTGGGCATCTGAGGGTGCCCCTCCCCCTGTGCGGTGGGAAAGGCTCAAACAGCACTGACAGTCGCGCCGATAAGCCACCCGCATCGCGCCTTAACTTGAGGCACCCACCAATCTCACCAAATCGCCGATCAGTTTCGAGACCGACTTCCGGCCGAGCCGCCTAGATCCGAGTGTGACATCAATAGAGCTCTTGTCGCGAACTTTCACATGCGGGCGACCGGCCGATGTGTACTCGCCCCTGAGCTCTAGGCCATCAATCGATTTGACCTCGACTTCCGCGATGTCACTCACCCGCATTAGGTTTAGTTCACTGTCTCGTTTCCCAGCGGCATCATCTTTCTCATGGTAACCGCTGCCCGACGCCACGAAGCTACTACTGATCGCAACATACTGGATGGCCTGTCTTGTAGTCGTAGATTCGCCGAGTGAGAGGAACGCCCACATGAGGTCATCGTTGTCGGGTAGCGAATCCGCCAATAAGTGAATCGCAGGGTAGAACACGTAGTCCCGTGTTTCTTCTTCGAGGAGTTCGTAATCCAGGCCGTTCTGGAGCATCAACCGGAGGATGCTGTCGCAACTGAGACCCATGGTGATCTCCGTTCTGTGAGGATGTTCACAAGCTACAAGTCGGGCCTGACATGAGTTCGCGATCGCCGAGCTGAACCACAGGACATGGTGCAGATGCTTCCCGCACAGACATGTCTACTAGGTCATTCGTGTCGCTCTTTGAGGCAAGCGTTGCCACCATGAATCGCGACGTGATTGGTGGCTCAGTTGAGCCACCTGGACCGACCCCTGTGTCAAGCCCCGGGTTTCGTAGAGGCTCTTTTTCTTGGTTTCCTAAGCAGCCACGGGTTCTGCCGCGGACTGGTTGACCCATTCAGAATGGACCTCGATCGGCGGACGGTACCCGACCGCTGAATGCAACCGCTCCTGGTTGTACCAGGCCACCCACGCAGACGTCTCCGCGAGCACCTCGATCAATCCTGACCACACCCGTCTGTCGATCAGCTCAGCCTTGTACACCGAGTTCAGAGCCTCAGCCATCGCATTGTCATACGAATCTCCGCGCGATCCCACCGACGCGACAAGCTCGGATTCCGCGAGAGCCTCGCCATAGCGAATCGACCGAAATTGAACCCCACGGTCGCTGTGGTGGACCAGCCCCGACACATCTTCACCAGCCCGGAATTTCGCCGCTAGCGCCATCGTCAAAGCGTCCCTGGCCAGCGACTCCCGCAGATGGTTCGTCACCTGCCAGCCCACGATCTCCCTGGTGAACACATCAAGGATGAACATCGCGTACACCCACCCAGCCTGCGTCGGCACGTACGTGATATCGGCGACCCACAGACAGTTCGGACCAGCAGCCGTGAACTCACGGTCGACGAGATCGTCCGGGCAGTCCTCAGCCCTGGCTGAAGCCGTTTTCGGACGCTTCCGTCTCCGCCGGATCCCGTCGATGCCCAACTGGGCCATCAACCGCTCCACCGTGCACCGGGCCACCGGCCCGAACTGGTCGGCGTAGCCGCGGTTGATCGCCTTCCACATCTTCCGTACTCCGTAGCAGGAATAGTTCGCCTCATAGACATCCTGGATCACCACCATCAGAGCCTGGTCCCGTCGGGCCCTGGCTGATGGTTGACGTTTCTTGTACGCGTAATACGAGCTCACAGCAATCCGTGCAGCAGTCCCGGACAAGGCGCGCACGATTGGCTCGACTCCGAACTCGTGTTTGTTCTCGTCGATAAAACCGACGACTACTTCGATGGGCGGTCGAGCTCCGCCGCGAAGAAAGCCGACGCCCTCTTCAGGATCTCGTTGGCTCGTTTCGCCTCAGCCAGCTCTGCCCGTAGCCGGCGGTTCTCCGCTTCCAGGTCGACTGACTCAGTCGGTGTGGCTTTACCGGAGTCCTTGTGCTTGCGTACCCAAACTCGCAGGGTCTCTTTGCTCAGGCCGAGTTCTGGGGTGTGACACTTCTCGTAGACAGTCGTTACCAGGAAGGCACGACAGGGAATCATGTCTACGAATCGCAGGACGTTCACGCCGGAGTTCAAAGCCGACGCGGTCCAGTT
>NZ_SCMW01000082.1:0-9393 GCF_005502845.1 Brevibacterium sp. 2SA
GGCCCCCACCTCGGCGTCCGGCCCTGACCCGGCCCCCACCTCGGCGATGAACGCGAAACCTGCCTCCGCCTCGGCGCGGTCATCCCACCAGCGACGGAACGTCGTCGTCGCGAACGTCGGAATCGACCGGCGCCCATCGATGCCCGCCAACCGCTTCCCCACGGCACCGACCCCGGGCAAGCGGGCGAGGCGGTTGACGGCACCCGCGACCGGAGTGAGCGCGGCGGCGAGCTGCGGAAGGAACCCGAGGGCGTAGTGGCTGGGCGGTCGCAGCCGCCCACGGTAGGTCTGGTGGAGGACCTCGGCCTTGTACGCGGCCATGTCCGTGCCCGTCGGGCATTCGCTCGCACACGCCTTGCAGGACAGGCAGAGGTCGAGCGCCTCGGCGACGGCGGGGGAGTCCCATCGGGTCTCGAGCAGATCGCCGGAGACCATCTCCTGGAGCACGCGCGCCCGCCCTCTCGTCGAATGCAGCTCATCCCTCGTGGCCTGGAACGATGGGCATATCACCCCGCCGGTCGCCGCGGAATCCGCCCGGCACTTGCCCACCCCCGTGCAGCGGTGGACCGCCGAGGCGAACCCCTCGGCCTCGCCCGCATACGCCATCGCCAGCGGCCCGGGCAGCGGTGTCCGGTGGGGCACCTCGGCGAGGCGGATCGCGGCATCGAGCGGATCGGGATCGACGATGACCCCGGGACCGAGCAGGTGACGCGGATCGAAGAGCTCTTTGACCGCCCGGAACAGGGCGATGATCTCCGGCGGGTAGAGCAGGGGGAGCAGCTCCGAGCGCGCCCGCCCGTCCCCGTGCTCACCCGAGACCGACCCGCCGTAGCCGGCGACGAGTTCGGTCGCGGCCACGAGGAAGCGCCGCAGCACAGCGCGCCCGTCCGGGGCCTCGAGCGGGAAGTCGACGCGCATGTGCACGCACCCGTCCCCGAAGTGCCCGTACGGGATCCCCCACAGCCCGTGCGCATCGAGCAGATCCATGAGATCACGCAGATAGCCGCCGAGGTGTTCGACCGGAACCGCGGAATCCTCCCACCCGGCGTGGGCGTCGCGGCCGTCGGGGGTTCGCGAGACGAGCCCGGCGCCATCGGCTCGGATCGCCCAGATCTCGGCTGCGGTCGCCGCGTCGACGACGGCGGCGTCGAGAGCTCGGGACTCATCGATGAGCCGCTGTCCCTGACCGGCGAGCATGTCCGCATCGTCCCCGGTGAGTTCGACGACGAGCCAGCCGGCACCCTGAGGCAGGGCGGGCACGGCGCCTGCCCCCTTGGCGGCGACGACCCGATCGAGCATGCGCTCATCGAGGCCTTCGCATGCGGCGACCGGGAAGTCGCGCAGCAGCGGGGCGTCACGGGCGGCGGCGACCATGTCCGGATAGCCGAGGACGACCGCCGAGGTGTGCGCGGGCTCGGCGACCAGCCGCATCTTCGCCGCCAGCACGAGGCCCCAGGTCCCCTCGGAACCGGCGAACGCCCGCCGGACATCGAAGCCGTTCTCCGGCAGCAGTGCGTCGAGACCGTACCCGGAGACCTGCCGGGAGAAGGTGCCCAGATGCGTGCGGATCACCCCGAGATGCTCGCCGATGAGGGCATGGAGGCGCGGGAAGAGCTCGCGCGGGTCCGTCTCGTCGAGCTCGACGATCGTGCCGTCGACGAGCATGACGCGCAGAGCGAGGATGTTCTCACCCGTGCGGCCGTAGCCCAGCGCCCACGGCCCGCACGCGTTGTTGCCGATCATCCCGCCGATCGTGCACCGCGTGTGGGTCGACGGGTCGGGTCCGAAGCGCAGACCGTGGGCACGGGCGCGCGCCTGCAGGCTCGCATGGACGCATCCGGCCTCGACCCACGCGCTCTGCTCGACGGGATCGAGGTCGAGCACGGCATTCATGTGCCGGGAGAAGTCGAGGACGATGCCCGTGCCGATCGCATTGCCCGCGATCGAGGTGCCGGCACCGCGGCTGACGACAGGGACGCCGAGGCGGCGGGCCACGCTCAGCGTGCGGGCGACGTCCTCCTCTCCGCGGGGGAGGACGACGGCCTGCGGGACGAGTCGGAACAGAGAGGCGTCGGAGGAGTATGCCGCACGGTCGGCGTCGTCGACGGTGACATCGCTGATCCCGGCGGCTCTGAGTTCGACGCCGAGAGCCTCGGCCGAAGCAGCGGTCATGGGTGCATTCTGCCACCGAATCTCATGTGACTGATCAAGTGTCCAAGGCGAGCGATGCCAGTGTCCGCCTGGGGACAATGGCGGATGGCCCGACAACCGGCATTGTCGCTGGCGAAAATTGCACCGGTTTGCGGTTTACTCACACTTCGCGCTCAGATTAGAACAGTTCCTTCCAGGATCCGGGAAAAATTGGCGCGACATCGCTGTCGTGGTATTTAATGGAAGTACATTTTCCTGTGGCGGTGGGCCACATGTGCAGGCAAGGAAAGAAACAATGTCACGTCGCGCTCGCGAATTAACAGTGGATCAGACAGCCCTGGTTGCGGCTGTGCGCAGAATTTCCCGGCAGCGAACCAAGATCAACACGAACTACGTCATGTCGATCCTCCGAGCACGCGAAGAGGGGGCGACCTTCGGTGCCATTGCCGAGGCCGCCGGAACTTCCTCGCAGGCAGTGCAGGAGATCGTGCGCAGGCACGGACGCGTCCAGCGTTCGGAGGGCTCGGGCGACGCCGCTCGTGCTCGGACCGAATCGGCCGGCACCGAAGTGCCGGCAGCCGCCGCCGAGTGACGCAGTCGGGAAGGGGAACGGCGGGTCGCCCCGCCGTCCGCCTTCGTGTGTGCGTATCGATGGGATGGGCGTAGTCCCGGCGGATCTCTGATTTTTATAGGGTAAGGCTATTTGTGCCTATTCTTCGTTTCCCGGCGATTCTTTTCTTGTTTACACGGTAAGTTGAAGAATCCTCCTAAAGGTATTTCCGCGCCCTTCGCCGAGGTGGTTGAAACTCCTTTCTCGCGGGTTCTCCGCCGATTCTCCGACCGTGTTCACGACGGTGTTCGCACTGGTGGTCACGTCGATGAGCATGCCCCGCGGCGGACCCGGATTCGGTCCTGGCGGACTGCGGCTCCGCGCTCGGGCGCGCACGTTAGAGTGACGGCATGAGCGCTTCGACATCCCTGCCCGCCGACCTCGTCGCCGACCCGATCGTCCGCATCGCCGCCGACCTCTCCGTCATCGCGTGGGAGCGGATGAGCGCCTGGCGCTCGTCCTTGGGGACGGATCTCGATGAGTCCGTCATCGACACGAAGACCTCGCCCAACGACCTCGTCACGCTCGCCGATGCGCAGATCGAATCCCTTGTGCGCGGGTACCTCGCGGCCGCCCGGCCCGGCGACCGGATGGTCGGGGAAGAGGGCGCCGAGGCGCTCGATCCCGTCGGGTTCTTCGACCGCGAGTTCCTCCTCCGCCTCCATTCGTTCGATCCCGTGACCGGTCGCCTCGCCGAGGTGACCGATACCGGACTCAATGGTGACGGTCCCAGCGGTGGCGCCCCCGGCAGAGCGAGCGAGTCATCCGGCGATGCGCCGACGGGGGCGGTCCGTCTCGAGTGGCACGTCGACCCGATCGACGGCACCGTGAACTTCGTGCGCGGCATCGAGCACTTCGCGTTCTCCGTCGGCGTCCTCCGCGCCCCCGCCGAGGCGGTCGACGCCGGCGCCGACAGCTCTGCTGACGTCCCGGCCGCAGGATCCTCGGGAGGTGATCCCGCCGGTGACTGGCTCGTCGGGCTCGTCGCCTCGCCCGGCCTCGGTGCGACCTTCGTGGCCGCGCGGGGTCGCGGTGCCTACCGCGTCGAGGGGCGCCTGTTCGATCGGATGCCCGAACCGCCCGGCACCGCGGACGCCGCACCGGCCCCCACCTCGGCGATACGACTCTCCGGTGCGCCTGCGGGACTGTCGGGTCGCCTGCTCGCCACCGGCTTCGCCTACAAGGGCGACAATCGAGCCCGGCAGCTGGCAAAGCTGCCGGCGCTCATGGACGGCTACGACGACATCCGCCGCTGCGGCTCGGCGGCGCTCGACCTCTGCATGGTCGCCGAGGGGAAGGTGACGTGCTACGCCGAACGCGGGCTGGGCATCTACGACTACGCGGGCGGCGCCCTCATCGCCGAGGAGGCGGGTGCCTTCGTCCATCGCGGGGGAGCGGGCGGTCCGACGGCGGCAGCCGATTCGGCCGAGGAACTCGCACGACTCGTCGAGACGATCTGAGCCCGGGGCTGCGCCTCGGCGACTCTGCCCCGGGCGCTCGGGCCGTGACCGACGCGGCACCGCCTCGACGGAAATGTGACGCGGTTAACGGCATACTCACATCCTCTATTTCCTGAAGCTTAGGCTAAGCTAAATCACAGATGACTTTCATCTGCATACGAACGATCGCCTCAAGGAAGTAGAACACGATGATCTCGACCCGACTCCGCCTCGGCGCCGCTCTCGGCGTCCTGGCCCTGGCCCTGTCCGGCTGCGGTGCCAGTGCCGAATCCAGCGAGCAGAACGCCGCCGGCGCCTCCGGCACCGTCACGGTCGAGGACAACAACGGCAAGCAGACCGTGAAGTCCCCGCCGACCTCGGTCGTCGCCACGGACAACCGCACCTTCGAGACCCTCGACTCCTGGGGCATCGAACTCAAGGCCGCCGCCCGCGGTCTCATGCCGGAGGGTCTGTCGTACACGAACAACGACAAGATCGCCGACCTCGGCAACCACCGCGAACCCGACCTCGAGAAGGTCGTCGCCGCGAAGCCTGACCTCATCGTCAACGGACAGCGCTTCGCGCAGTTCCACGACGACCTGCAGAAGCTCGCCCCCGAGGCGGTCGTCCTCGAGCTCGATCCGCGCGACGGCAAGCCCTTCGACGAGGAGCTGCGCCGCCAGACCACCACCCTCGGTGAGATCTTCGGCAAGCAGGACGAGGCGAAGAAGCTCGTCGATGACTTCGACGCGTCGATCGAGCGCGCGAAGTCGGCCTACAACGGCACCGACAAGGCGATGGGCGTCATCACCACCGCCGGTGACATCGGCTACTCCGCTCCCGGCGTCGGCCGCACCGTCGGACCGGTCTTCGACATCCTCGGCCTCAAGCCGGCCCTCGACGTGCCCGAAGGCAGCGACAGGGACAAGGGCGACGACGTCTCGGTCGAGGCCATCGCGCAGTCGAAGCCCGACCTCATGATCGTCATGGACCGTGACGCCTCCTTCGCTCCCGAAGAGCGTGAGAAGGGCTCGGCCCCGGCCGCCGAGGTGATCGAGAAGTCCGAGGCACTCAAGTCCGTGCCCGCGGTGCAGAACGACAAGATCGTCTACTTCCCCGAGGACACCTACCTCAACGAGGGCATCCAGACGTACACCGAGTTCTTCAACTCCTTCGCCGACAAGCTCGAAGCGCAGAAGTAACGCGGGACATCCCGTAGGGGAGACGCCGTGGCGGCGCGGATGCGCCGCCACGGCCCAACCGGGAACGACAGCATGACGAACTCAGAGATCACGGGCGGGCAGACCCGCGCGACCACCTCGGCGGGGGAGAACCCCGGCGGGGACGAATCCGTCTCACCGAGGCCCGGCGAAGCGGGCCGGTCGACGGCGAAGACCCGAGGACGGCTGCTGAGCTGGCAGCTGGGTGTCGCGACGCTTGCGGTGCTCGCCCTCCTCGCAGCCTCCCTGCTCACCGGGGTCTACGACATCTTCGGGGCCGCCGACGGTGCCGAGATGTTCCAGATCACCCGGATCCCGCGCACGGTCGCGCTCGTCCTCGCGGGTGCCGCGATGGCGATGTGCGGGCTCGTCATGCAGCTGCTCACACAGAACCGATTCGTCGAGCCGACGACGACGGGAACGACGGAGTGGGCGGGGCTCGGCCTCATGCTCACCGTCATCATCTACCCCGAGGCGACGATCCTCCAGCGCATGCTCGGCGCGATCCTCGCCGCGTTCATCGGCACCCTCATCTTCTTCCTCTTCCTCCGCCGCGTCTCGCTGAAGTCCTCGCTCATCGTCCCCATCGTCGGCATCATGCTCGGTGCCGTGGTCGGGGCGATCACGACGTTCATCGCCGTCTCGACGGACATGCTGCAGAACCTCAGCATCTGGTTCGCCGGCAGCTTCACCTCGATCCTGCGCGGACAGTACGAGGTCCTCTGGGTCGTCGCGATCGTCGTCGTCGCCGTGTTCATCACCGCCGACCGGTTCACGGTCGCGGGCCTGGGCAAGGAGATCTCGACGAGCGTGGGCCTGAAGTACAACCAGGTCATCCTCGTCGGCACGATCCTCGTGGCCATCGCCACCGGCGTCGTCACCGTCGTCGTCGGCTACCTGCCGTTCCTCGGGCTCATCGTGCCCAACATCGTCTCCATGGTCCGCGGCGACGATCTGCGCTCGAACCTGCCGTGGGTGTGCCTGCTCGGCATCGCGATCGTCACCGTCTGCGACCTCATCGGACGCCTCATCATCGCCCCGTTCGAGGTCCCGGTCTCGCTCATCCTCGGCATCGTCGGGGCCGCCGTCTTCATCGCCCTGATCCTGCGTCAGAGGAGGCGCGGCTGACATGACCGATACGAACATTCACGGCCCCGGGCCGATGACAGAATCCGCCGGCGTCCCGAAGGGCGGTGGCGTCCCTAAGGACGGTGGCGTTCCGAAGGACGGTGGCGTTCCGAAGGACGGGGCTGCCCCCAAGGGCGCGGCCGCCTCGGCGCAGGACCGGAGCACGGCCTCGGCGGAGGGCGGGAGCACCGCCCCAACGCAGCCCGGGAACCGACGGACGACTCCGGTGACAGCGGACCCCGCGGCCGCCTCGGCGGGCATAGCTGTGTCAGCGGGCATGGCAGTGTCAGCGGGACCGGGCGACGGCGGGACCGCCTCGGCGAAGGACGGATCCCCACGGCACTCCGGGCCGCTGACGACCCGTCGGGCACGCAAGCGGTACTGGACGATCATCGCGATCCTGTCCGTCGCCGCGGTCGGGATCGCGTTCGGCCTCCTGGCCTGGGACAACCCGCTGCCGATCACGGACGAGGGCTTCTGGCTCATCGCGGGACTGCGCGGGCGCAGCCTCGTCGTCCTCATCATCGTCGCCCTCTGCCAGGCATTCGCCACGGTCGCGTTCCAGACGGTGACGAACAACCGGATCATCACGCCCTCGATCATGGGCTTCGAATCGCTCTACGTCGCCGTCCAGACCTCGGCGATGTACTTCTTCGGGGTCACCGCGCTCGTCGAACTCCGCGGGATCCTGCCCTTCACCCTCCAACTCGTGGCCATGGTCGGGCTCTCGCTCGCCCTCTACGGCTGGCTGCTGTCGGGGAAGTACGCGAACGTCGAGGTCATGCTGCTCGTCGGCGTCGTCATCGGCGGGGGACTGGGGTCGGTGGCGACGTTCATGCAGCGCACCCTGACCCCGAGCGAATTCGACGTCCTCTCCGCGCGCCTCTTCGGGTCGATCGCGAACTCCGATGCGACGTACCTGCCGGTCGCGATCCCGCTGTGCCTCATCGCGTGCGCGGGGATCTACCTGTCCTCGCCGAGGCTCAACGTCCTCGCGCTGGGGAAGGGAGTGACCGGCAACCTCGGGCTCAACCACACGCGCGAGATGATCAAGATCCTCGTCTTCGTCTCGATCCTCATGGCGGTGTCGGTGTCGATGATCGGGCCGATGATCTTCTTGGGCTTCCTCGTCGCGATGCTCGCCTACCAGTTCTCCGACACCTACGACCACCGGTACGTGCTGCCGATGGCGGGCCTGCTCGGGTTCGTCGTGCTCGGCGGCGCGTACTTCGTGCTCAAGAACATCTTCTACGCCGAGGGCGTGGTCTCCATCATCATCGAAGTCATCGGCGGAGGCGTGTTCCTCTTCGTCATCATGCGGAAGGGTCGACTGTGATCACACTCGGCGAGGTTGCCAAGAACTACAGTGAGAAAGTGCAGATCGGCCCCGTCGACCTGCACATCCCGGCGGGCGGAGTGACCGCGCTGGTGGGACCCAACGGGGCGGGCAAGTCGACGCTGCTGACGATGATCGGGCGGCTCCTCGACATCGACGCCGGGGCGATCGAGATCGCCGGGTACGACGTGGCCTCGACGAAGTCGAAGGACCTCGCGAAGATCGTGTCGATCCTGCGCCAGGAGAACCACTTCATCACCCGGCTGACGATCCGGCAGCTCGTCGGCTTCGGCCGCTTCCCGTACTCGAAGGGGCGGCTGACGACGGCGGACGAGGAGATCATCTCCCGCGCGATCGACTTCCTCGAGCTCGGGGAGCTGGAGAACCGGTTCATCGACGAGCTCTCCGGCGGTCAGCGGCAGCGCGCATACGTGGCGATGGTGCTCGCGCAGGACACCGAATACGTCCTCCTCGACGAACCGCTGAACAACCTCGACATGAAGCACTCCGTGCAGATGATGCAGCACCTGCGCCGTGCCGCCAGCGAGATGGGCCGCACGATCGTCATCGTCATCCACGACATCAACTTCGCGGGGCACTACGCCGACCACATCTGCGCCGTGAAGGACGGGAAGGTCGCGGAGTTCGGCACCCCTGAGGAGATCATCACCGCCGAGGTGCTCACCCGCGTCTTCGACACACCCGTCGATGTCGTCGACGGCCCCCGCGGCCGGCTCGCTGTGTACTACTGAGCGGCGCGGGACGGGGCTGTTGGCTGGCGGGCCTGGTGCTTGGCTCTGCCCTCGATCGCAACCGCTCGGTTCGCATCCGCATGGTACGGATCGAACCATGCCATGCGGATGCGAACCGAGCGGTGGTCGGTCGCGACGGCTCAGGGTTCGCGCGAATCGTGGGTGGCGGCGCTGGGGACGCCACCGCGCTCGACGCCTGAGGGCACGGCCCACTTCCGAACGCCGATGACGATGAGGGCGATGAGCCCGATGATGAGCAGACCGTCGGCGGCGATGTAGAGCAGATGCATCATCGAGCCGCCGTCGTCGACACCAGCGAGGACCGCATCCGTGCGCTGGTTGAGCAGAGGCCTGACGAAGGCGACCTTGAGGATGAGGACGCCGATGACGCCGCTGGTCACCGCCCGGAACGGGGTGCCGACGCCGTCCTTGAGGATCGACCAGAGCAGGATGACGGCGATGACGATCTCCACCCAGTTCATCGCCGTGAAGACGAGCCGGCCGATGCCGAGTCCGAGCGGAATCGTGATTCCCGGCGCTTGGAACTTCAGCGGCGCCTCGATGAGGGAGATGCCGACGATGAGACCGAGCCACAGTGCCGGCAGCACGAGCCGAGCACCGGCGGCGAGCCGGGAGTCCTGAGAACCGAGAACATGGACCATACTCGAATTCTACTCCGCGTAGAAATCGCCCCCGGGCCCCACCCATGCCGCCGGCGACGACCTTCCCGAACCGCCCCGCCCGAGCCACCTCCGTT